>JAGOEH010000098.1 GCA_017997825.1 Candidatus Delongbacteria bacterium
CGGTCGCCCCATAGAATACCGATTGATAGCCGAAATGGAACCAGGCCAGTCACCCCAGCACTGGAATCGTCATCGATACGACATGATCCATGGTAATCCCCAGCGCCAGGCTGGGTAGAATTTCACCGGGATGATCCGCAATTTTTTTCAGGTAGGTGGTACGGGCGATCCGCATGGCAAACATCAGATTGTCCATGATGAAAGCGGCATACAGCAGGTAAACCTGCTTAGATATCGCATACACCAGACAGATTACAACCAGCACCCCGGCATCCAGAAAAAATACCCGGCGTTCTCCCCATCGGTCAATCAGTTTTCCCAATTCCTGCCGGAAAAAGAAGCTGAGGGCAGCCCCGACCAGGGTCAATAAGGCAATAGTCTGGGGCCGGCAGCCGAAGTTCTTGACCAGCAACCAAGGGCCGAAGGTCAGAAAAAGCTGTTTGCGCGCCCCGAACAACACATTCAGCCAATAAAACAGGTGATATTTTTTGCGAATAACAAAACGTACCGTTTCCTGAGACGCCAGACGGTGTTCATCGATCCGGTAAAACATATAAGCCGCCATCAGTCCCGAAACAAAGGCTACCAGATACAATGCCCGGTATCCCATATGAAAGTAATCCAACATGATCCACACAATCCCTGCCCCGATAATCATCGACAGGTTACGGATTCCGGTGATCTGTCCCAGCTTTCGCCCTTCCTCATTCTCACGGGCCAGATTGAGGGCCATTCGTGACTCAACCGGTATCCAGACATGGTCTGCGATACTCCAGATCACCATCCAAATCATCATCAGACTGTAGCTGGGCGAGAAAAAGCCCAATCCCAGGATACCGACTGCTGAAAACAGCCCGACCAGGACTGCCCAGTGACGGATCGTCAGCACTGTCAGGGCTCCGGTAATAAAAATCAACACAAATCCGGGCAATTCCCGGGGCAACTCCAGTAATCCGCGAGCTCTGGCGCCGATCTTGAATATATCATCCAGATAATTGTTGAAGGTCGAGGTCATCAGTCCGTTATTGACCCCCAAGAATAACACTCCCAGAATAAAAAAGGTTATACCCGGGGAGTAGGGATTGATTTTTTTAAGCAGGTTCATTCCGATTCCGCTTTGATGTGCCGGGTTTACGGCCGGGCCTGTTTAATGCCTGCGATTTAAACGGTGCGGGATTTGACGGTTCAAGCGGCTGGCAGTCGGGACAAAAAACCGTAGTCCGCTGCGATAGGATACACTTTTTCAGCTCCCCGCCGCAAACTCGGCAGGGCTGCCCGGCCCGCCCATAAACCTGATGGATATCGGCAAAACTCCCCGGCCGGCCGTCCGGGAGACGGTAGGTATCAATACTGGATCCCCGGCACTCAATCGCCTTGCCCAACACCTCCCCGATCGCTTCATACAATCGGTCGATCTGATCCCGGGTCAACCGCTCTCCACGACATCCCGGATGGATCCGGGATAAAAAACAGATCTCATCGGCATAGATATTCCCGATCCCGGCCACCAGTTTTTGACTGAGTAAAGCCGATTTCAAAGGCATTTTTGACCGGCTGATCGATTGCCGCCAATACTCCCGGCTGAATCCGTCAGACAGGGGATCCACTCCCAGACTGGATAGAATCCGGCTTTCTTCCAGATCAGACTGTGATCGATAGTACAACAAAAAGCCGAAGGTACGGCTATCTATATACTCCAGTCTCCCCCTACCAAGCCTAAATACCACATGGGCATGACGGGCAGTCTCTTTGCCGGACAGATCCGCTTCATCATAGTACCGAAATCCTCCGGTCATCTTCAAATGCACCAGCATCCGGCTGCCATTCTCAAAGGCAAAAATCAGATTCTTGCCTGCCCGATCGATCCGGCTGAATACCTGATTGAGCAATCCCGTCTCAAACTCGCTCACCTTGACCGGATCACCGCTTCGATTGCTCCCATGTCCCGACACCAGTTTGGCTAACCTCAATTCAACGGCCACAATAGTCTGCCCAATCAACTTCGGCTCCAAATCCCGTCGGATCGATTCAACTTCCGGCAGCTCCGGCATGGCTTATCCTTTCCTCAAAACCAAGTAAAAACTATCCATCATAGTAAACCAATCTCAGTCACACGCTTTCAATCCAGCGGAGGAACCACGCTCTCCAACCACCCCCAATATAATGATTCTTCACCCAAAATCAAGATATATTCACGATCAGCCGTAAGACGCTATTGCAATAACTGCCGTATTCCCATCACCATTCCCACTACCAATACCACAATCAATCCGACAAACAACGTCTGGAACAAACAGATGCACAAAGAAACTAAATTACACAGGACCGCCGAATGCTGATAATGGCTCAGGGCTTCAATAATCCACATCAATCACTCCTTTACCTTCCGGGTTCTTGACCCATAAAGGCATTTTCTATGCCCATTATGCATGAATACGGGATCAATCAGCCAAAAGTTTCTTGATTATCTCTGGATGCTCGTCTTATCAATACTCTCATCAAGGCACAACCGACTATGCCTGATCGATGAGGTCACCCTGTTCGGTATAATCGGATAAGCTGAGCCATGATTGCCCCACACGCTTAATCTCGGAATCGAGTCGGCAGGTAAAATATAATGAGTCGATCACGACTCAAAAAAAGTACTTGACAAATAAAAAAAAATGATTATTATTTTGTTAGGTATCCTAACTTTTAAAGGAGTTATAAAATGAATCTCAAGGTTCTCAACCAGATGACGTACGGTTTGTACGTGATTACGGCGGCCGATGGAGAGCGATGCAATGGGATGATCGGCGATGCGGTCTTCCAGGTATCGGCGTCACCGGTGACAATTGGGATCAGCATCAATCGAAACAATCTGACTCATGAATTCATCCGCCGAAGCGGGAATTTTGCGGTGACGATTTTAGAGAAAGAGACCCCGGTGGAGTTTATTCGTCATTTCGGATTCAAATCGGGACGAGATTTGAACAAATGCCACGGTGTGGAGTATATTACCGGTAAAAACGGATCCCACCTGATCGTGGAGCACAGCCTCGGATATGTGGAATGCCGTGTTATAGGGCAAATGGAGGCCGGAACCCATACTATTTTTATCGGGGAAATGACGGAAGCGGAGAGTTTTAAAGAGGGTCAACCGATGACCTATCAATATTATCGTGAACAGGCGCTCGCACAAGTGCGATTATCCAAGGAAGGGGACAAGAAAATGGAAGAGAAAGCCAAACGTTATGTTTGCACTGTGTGTGGATATATTTATGATCCTGAACAGGGGGATCCGGATGAGGGAATTGCGCCGGGCACACCCTTTGAAGCCCTGCCGGAAAGCTGGGTTTGTCCTTTGTGCAAGCTTGACAAGTCAGTATTTGAAGTAACCGAATGATTGCAGATCGGGAAAGGAGAATCCATGAAACGCAGTATCATCAAAATTGATCATAAGCGGTGCACCGGCTGCGGGCTCTGTATCCCCGGATGTCCGGAGGGTGCCATTCAGATCATCGACGGTAAGGCCAGGCTGATCAGTGATTTGTTTTGTGACGGATTGGGAGCCTGTCTTGGCCATTGTCCCGAGGGAGCCATCAGCGTGGAGGAGCGGGAAGCGGAAGCCTATGATGAAATTAAAGTCATGCAGAATATTATTCCCCAAGGTCACAATGTCATCGCGGCTCATCTTCAGCACCTGGATGCACACGGTCAACAAGCATACCTTAAACAGGCCATCCAGGTCCTCAATGATCAGAAGATCTCGGTCCCCGAGTTCCGGCATCCTCACCCGCAACCGCATCACTGTCCGGGATCCCAGCCACAGCAATTCTCTCCGGTCGATTCCAGCCCTGATTCTCCCTCTACCCCATCCCCGTCTCAATTGCGTCAATGGCCGGTTCAACTTCAGCTCATCAACCCCGAAGCCCCTTATTTCTCAGACGCGGAACTGCTTGTTGCCGCCGATTGCGTTCCCTTCGCATTCGGTGATTTCCATCAGGAATTCCTTAAACATAGAATTGTCATCACTTTCTGCCCCAAACTGGATTCCACCCTACCAGAGTATCTGGAAAAACTGACGGCAATCTTCCAAAACCATTCCATCCGCTCCATTACAGTGGTGATAATGGAAGTTCCCTGCTGCTCCGGTACACTCCGACTGGTCCAGGAAGCCCTGAACCGTTCCGGTCGAACTATCCCGATCCACCGGGCTACCATTTCGCTCTCCGGCCGGATTCTAAACCGCAGCTGACGGAAATCCGAGAGTTTGTCAGCCGGATTCTGCCGGTATCGAATTGATGATTGATCGGTTTTTTTCTTCAATTTTACTTGACAGTTCCATGCAATCCGAGTATATTCAAAACAGGCAGGCCATCCGAACCTTGCATCGCTATTTTACGTAACAGGCAAAATGCCGGGAGGGTCGGACGGTCTGGATCGGATCAGTAGAACTCCAATCCGCCGCAACGATCAATGGGAATGGAATAACGCAATGAGACCGGTTCAAGTTTTAGTGGTATTCAGCCTTTTCCTGTTTATGATCGGGGAGCATAAAGCCCAGAATGAGCGCTTTCCGATCATTTTCAGCTCAAACTCCAAAGACACAGTGGGAATTATGCTGGGTCGGGCCATGGAAAAAGCCATTGATCAATCATTCCATCTCCGGCCGGGCCAGGATAAGGAACCCCACCTGGTTCTGACCATGGTTTCCAGAGAAATCCGATCGGGAGGAAAGAGCAAGCGATCGCCCATTCAGCCGATGTCCGTCATCGGCCTGGTCTGGAGCGCCAAAACCGATCCGGCTTCCCCACTGATCTATGTCGATATGATGGTGGATACATGTTCATTATCCGCTATCCGGGACTATACCAAAACGGTTGAGGTTGAAACCCTGAAACGCTTGAACTGGATCAGACTCTCCTTTAAGTAAATACCAGACACTATGAGTTCCTCGCCTGACCCCGGATCCGGAACCCGATCACAGGGCGGTATACACAATCATCCCATTCACCATAGTCATAAGGGCTTTGGTTTTTAGAATATCAGGATGAGGGATTTCGAACAGATTGTGATCCAAAACGACCAAATCTGCCCATTTCCCCGGTGCTAATGAGCCTTTGACGTTTTCCTGAAATTCGGCATAGGCCGATCCCATAGTATAACAATAGATTGCCGATTCCAAACTCATCTTTTCATCCGGATACCATCCGCCTTGCGGCCCCCCTTCGACAAATTCACGAGTGACGGCAGCATAGATACCGAGCATCGGATTGAGGGGTTCGACAAAGAAATCGGTTCCAAAGGCGACCGAGACCCCAGCCCGGACAAATGATTCCATGCGGTAACAGTATCGGCATCGCTCACCGATTCGTTTTTCGGCCCAATGCATATCATCGATGCAATGAGAGGGTTGGATGGACGCAATAATCCCAAGCTCTCGATATCGATTCAAATCCGGATCGGTCACACACTGAGCATGCTCAATCCGGTGACGCCGGACACGGTTTCCGTTGGCCGCGAACGCTTTTTGAAATGCATTGAGAATCCAGGTATTGGCTTTATCGCCAATGGCGTGAACGGCGATCTGAAGACCGGCCTGATCAATTTTCCGAACCCACTCGTCCAGTTCTGTTTCAGAATAGATAGGAATACCGGCGGTAGAGGGATCATCCTGATAGGGTTCGAAATACAGGGCCGTACCGGCTCCCATCGAGCCGTCCACATACAGTTTAACTGTCCCCAGTTTTAAAAAATCCGAGCCGAAATCCTGCTGAATTCCCACCCGTTTCAGATCCTCGAGATAATCGATATTTCGCCAGGCATTGACCCGGATTTTCAGTTCCCTGCTTTTCAATAAACTCTGATAAATCTGGATATCCTCGCTCGACGCATTATCCTGAACACTGGTGATTCCGCAACTCAAGGCAGTTTTCATCGCGGTTCGGATCGCCTCTTCCCGCCGCTGCCGGGTCGGCTTGGTAACCACCCGGGTCACCAGTTCAATGGCGTTATCCTTGAGCAATCCTGTCAGTTTACCGGTTTTCGAATCATGATCGATCTCTCCCCCCTGCGGATTGGGGGTCTTGGCTGTAATTCCGGCCAGTTTCAAGGCCGCACTGTTCGCCAGGGCGATATGACCATCCAGCCGCTGAACCAGAACCGGATTATCCCCGGTAACGGAATCGATCAATTCTTTGCGGGGATGCTTTTGGGAGGGCCAACGCTCATGATCCCAGTTACCGTCCGTCACCCATTCTCCTTGCTTGAGACCCGACACATAATCCTTGATCAAACGGATAAATTCCTGTTCATTTTTTGCTTCCCGAAGATCAACCCCCAACAGATAGAATCCGCCATCGGCAAAATGGAGATGGGCATCGTTAAATCCCGGTACGACCATCCGTCCCTTCAAATCAAGGACCTGGGTTTTAGCACCGATCAGTGGCTTGATCGCCTGATTGCTGCCGACCGCCATCAGTTTACCGTCCCGGACAGCCAGGGCTTCGGCCCACGGCATCGCAGCTTCCACCGTATAGATCTTCCCATTCATGAGTACCATATCAGCCATAGTGGTTTCTCCTTTGATAACACCGGTCATCCACACCAGCAGACCGGTCAGGATTATTAACGATTCCATCAGCCGTATCATTTTCATCCTCACTTCGTAATCGGTTATCATCCCTATGCGGATGGGATTTCATCCTTCCACAAACGATGCATAATATCCCAGATTTCAGGATGGGTTCGTTTGACATTGATGGGCTGGAGTTTTTCATTAACAAAGGCATGCCGGGTAAACCCATCCGCCAGTAGACGATCATCCCTGAAAACCTCGTAATGAAATGCAATCCGGGCGAATCGGATCTCATCCACCCGGGTTACAATAATCAAGGGATCTTCATAATGGGCCGCCTGAATAAAGCGGCAGCCGCAATCGATCAGCGGCATCAGAAAACCCTGTTCTTCCGCCTGGCGGTAATGCAGGCCGGATGATGCAATAAAATCGGTCCTACCGACTTCGAACCAGGCGAAATAGTGGGAATGGTGAACAATTCCCATCCGATCGGTTTCCACATATCGGACGGTCAATGGAGTTCGAAAAATAGCCATACCATACTCATTTCGGTTGGATATTCAACACGGAAGCCAGACGGTTGACGGAAAGTGACAAACGGGAAAATGCCAATACCGGATGGAGACCGGCGGCGGTCTCTCCGGTCAACAAAAATCCCCGGATACCGCTTTGCAGAGCGGTACAAAGATCGGTGATTTCCGCCAGGCTCGGATTGGGCTGCCGCTGCATGGATTCCCAAAACCCGGTAGCCAGGTCAATCCGGATAGATTGACCGGATTGCTGAATCCGCCGGCAGATTTCGGCCTGGATGATCGGAATTCGTTCAGGGGTAAAAGCCATACTAAGATCCCCCCGGGCAATCATGATTCTCGAACTGACGGCGGCAATCGATTCCAGTCGTTCCACAGCCTGGAGATTCTCGATTTTAGCAATCACCGTCTTGGGAAATACACGGCGGATGGATTCGATTTCCGAGGCGGATCGGACATGAGATACCAGGATTCCATCGATCCAGGGTTGTAGCATCCTCAAATGCTCCAGGCTTTCTGCATCCGTCGGCGCCAGGCTCGATGTCTCTCCATCGATCGAGACCCCGGCATTGGGTTTCAAAAATCCATCCCGGCTGACTTCCAGCAGTAATCGTTCAGGCGTGATCTGTCCTACAATCAGGTGGGTCTTGGCATCATCAACGGCGATCACCTGATCCGGACGGATTCCTTCATCCACATCCAGAAAAATGCCTCCGGCCGCCTGAGCCTGGGACTCGTTCCGGTAAACCTCCAATTGCTGTCCGGTCTGAAGCGGAATCCCCCGGCTCCCTTCCGGATAAAGCCTGAAACGCTGGTCCCGCCCCTTCAGATCGGCATAAAGAACCAGTTCAGGCAACGCTTCTTTCAACTCTTGGACCAACCTCAGATTATTCTCGAAGCGGTCATGGGAAAAATTGATACGAAAATACTCCGGCTGGAGGCCCATCAATTCGAGGATCATTCGGTTTTCCCGGCAGGCCGGTCCCAGCGTAAGGGCTAATCCGATTCCGGATCCCCATTCAGGATTCATAGGCAACCAACCAAATCGACCGTTGTGGATCGGAGATAAATTCACCTCCGTCGGACGTGACCCGGATGATCTCTTCCATGGTGGCAGTGCCGTAACCATCGATTCTGACCCGGGGTTCCAGGGTATAGACCTGGTTTTCCTCGATTTTCATATAGGGGAGATTGCCGTAGCGTTCCCATTCAGGACAGAGCAATCCCCCGCCGTCATGGGCGGATCGGCCGACTTGGTGCCCCAGAGCATGGGGATAATCTTGATATCCGCGATCCAGAATGAGCTGACGGGCGATATGGTCGATCTGGCGCCCTTCCATCCCGGGACGGATCGCCCGGGCCGATTCTGCAATAGCATCCCGGACAGCTTCAAACCCGCGGATGACTTCCGGCGGCGCTTCCGTCTGGCCCGGTTTGAGCATATACCAGGTCCGCTGAAGATCGGAACAATACAGGTTGATTTTCAATCCAAAATCCATATTCAAAACGTCGCCGGCCTGAATAACCCGGTCCGACGGCCCGACATGAGCTTCAGCGCCTTCCAGCGGCATCCCGGTAAAGACCGACGGACAGGACTCAATATCCCAGGCCGTCTCCAATCCGCGTTCCGCCATGCGCTGTCTGAACCAGTCCTGGACCTCTTTCTCAGTCCGGCCGGGTCTTAAAAATGCTGTTACCCGATGATATAAATCCTGGGTTTCTTCAATAGCCCGCCGAATCCGTTCAATCTCAGTCGGAGATTTTCTTCCCCGTAACGCCGCGACCACCGGCTGCGACGAGATGAATCGATCCGCCCACTCACTTCCGGCCACCAGACTCTGCAAGGTCAAATACATTCCATGAGTCAATCCGTCTGCCATACAATCATTTTCCGAATAATTCAGGGCAATCCGATTCGGCTTTTTTTGGGACAATACCTCCAATAAGGGTTCACGGATCGATTTTACATAGGGAATAACCTGCTTAAAAACCCCCCGCTTCTCCAGATTGGGCCGATCCAAGCTGCCGACAATCGCTACGGAATCCCCATCAGCCGTAATAATAAAAGCTGATTGCCAGGTATAGCCTGTGCCCAGGATCAAATCCAGCGCCGGTTCATGAATGGTATGGGCTTCACGGCCAAAGCTCAGCCACATGTCGATGCCCATCTCGTTTAAAATCCCAGCGGCTTGTTGAACCTTTTCCTTTTGCATTCTGATCTCCTTTGTTGGCTATAGCCAATCAATACAACAATTTTACACTAAAATCAACTTATTTTTCAAAGAAATTGAACTTGACATCCCTGTCATATCAGCCTATATTTTAAAAGGGACGATAATTTGGCCGGATCCATCCGGCCGGGAATCATCCTGTCCGCCGGAGGAGTAATCGGACGCTATCCGCCGGGAACTCGCCTTTGAGTCCATTTCAGGGAGGAATCATGATACATGAGCATAAACATCCTGTTATCGCCATTGTGTTGGTCATCCTGATCGGGTTGACCGCCGGTTGTTCTCAGCCGCCCACGATCGCTCCATTGATTCCGATGCAGGATTTTTTTAAAAATCCGGAACAAACCGCTTTCAAGCTCTCCCCGGAGGGAGATTATATCGCCTTTCTTCAACCCCATCAATCCCGCCTGAACGTATTCGTGCGATCGATCGATAGCGATTCGGCCATTCGTATCACCCATTCCACCGATCGGGATATCCACAAATTTTTCTGGGCCGGAAAGAATCGGATCGCCTATCTTAAGGATCAGGACGGAAACGAAAATGACCACCTGTATGCCGTTGATCTGGATGGCAACCGCTTCAAAGATCTGACGCCTTACCCAAACGTTAAAGTCGAAATCGTGGATGATCTGAAAGATAATGACGAAGAAATGCTGATTATGATGAACCGGAATAATCCGCAGGTTTTTGATGTTTATCGGATCAATACTTACACCGGGCAACTCCATGTGATCGCGGAAAACCCAGGCACCATTACCGGCTGGCTGACTGATCACAAGGGAGCTCTCCGGGTCGCTCTCTCCAGCGATGGCGTAACAACCAGCCTGCTGTACCGGGAAAATGAAAATGCACCATTTACACCGGCCGTCACCACCAATTTTAAAGAAACCATTAACCCCCTGTTTTTCACCTATGATAACCGCTATTTATATGTATCCAGCAACATCGGCCGGGACAAATCCGCCATCATCAAGTATGATCCCGCCGCCAATCAGATGATGGAATTGATCTACCAGCATCCGGAGGTAGATGTGGAAAAGCTGATGAAATCCGATAAACGCCAAACCATCCTGGGAGTAGCCTATATCACGGACCGGATTCACTATCAGTTTTTTGATGCCGAGCGCCAAACGATGCAGGACGATCTCGAACGCCGGCTCCCCGGCAGTGAAGTTACCGTGGTCAGCCTGAATCGGGATGAAACCCGCTGTCTGGTCAAAACCTCCAGTGACCGGTCGATGGGCAGTTACTATCTGTATGAAATCTCGAGCCGGAATCTGCGTAAGCTGGCGGATATCAGCCCATGGCTCGATGTAGCGGATATGGCCCCGATGAAACCCATTCAGTATCAGTCACGGGACGGATTGACCATCCACGGCTACCTAACACTTCCCTTAGGCATGGAAGGAAAAAGGCTGCCCGTCATCATCAATCCTCACGGAGGCCCATGGACCCGTGATTATTGGAGATTCAATCCCGAAATCCAGTTCCTGGCCAATCGGGGATATGCGGTTCTTCAGATGAATTATCGAGGATCCACCGGTTATGGACGTAGGTTTTGGGAGGCATCCTTCAAACAATGGGGACAAGCCATGCAAAATGACATCACCGACGGCGTCGATTGGCTGATCCGGGAAGGGATCGCCGATTCAGGACGGATCGGAATTTATGGGGCCTCATATGGCGGCTACGCCGTTTTGGCCGGGGTCACCTTTACCCCGGACCGCTATGCCTGCGGGGTGGATTATGCCGGAG
>JAGOEH010000099.1 GCA_017997825.1 Candidatus Delongbacteria bacterium
ATACGGAGGGACCGCGGGAAGATACTGGAGCTGTTCAGCCAATTGGACAACCTGTGGGTGCCGGCTTGGAATTCTAATCGGGGAATTCAGAGGATTCACAAGCCTCTGGATGATCCTCCCTTGTTTACTCCGCTTTCCAGCCGGGAGCGTCACTTCCGTAGTGAATTCCTTTTGGAAGTCAGCCGGGGCTGTCCTTCCGAATGCTCATTTTGCGCTGCCTGTCACCTGAACAAACCTACCCGCTTCCGATCCCGGCATTCCCTGATCGAAACCCTCAGCCGCTTTTTACCGGATCGAATCCGGCAGGTCGGTCTGGTCGGTGCGGCGCTGGCTTTTCATCCGGAGCTGAAAAACCTGCTGAATGACTTTCTCAATCTGAATCTGCAAGCCCACCTCTCCTCTCTGCGACCCGAAATTATCGATCACGAACTCTGCCGGCTGCTCGACCGACACCAGGTAAAAACTATCACCCTGGCTCCTGAAACCGGTAATGATCAGGATCGATTGACATTGAATAAACGACTGACTAATCAGAAAATTGTGGATTCCATCCGGATTCTGAGTGAATCCGCTTCGGTGCGTGAACTAAAACTCTATTTTATGCTGGGTTTTGATTTTGATGATGAGGTTCAAAAAATTGCGGAATTGACCGGAATGATCCAGGCCCGCTTCACCCGCAAGATTACCTTGTCGGTAACGCCCTTTATCCCCAAACAACGAACCCCATTCCAAAATCGGCCCTTTTGTGACCCAATTCGTTTAAAAAGGATGTATCAGGAGTTAAAAAAATTGTTTCCGGCCGGACGATCCCAGGTTCAGTTGAATCTCTTCTCGATCCGTCAATCGGCCCTTCAGGCTGAACTATCGTCGAATCCGGATGCGTTAATGGGCAGTGAAAATAAAAACAGCCGGAGTTGACCCCGGCTGTATCATTAGTCTCATGGTAGGCGATGATGAGCTCAAATTGCTTTTTGAATGGTGCCCTTCTTCAAACATGCCGTGCAAATTTTGATCTTCTTTTTCCGGCCGTCAATCATGGCATGAACTGTCTGCAGGTTCGGCAGAAACACTCGCTTGGTCACATTGTGGGCATGGCTGACAGTAGCTCCAACCTGAGGGCCTTTGCCGCAGATATCACATATACGGGACATTGGATTATCCTTTCTTGGTGTAGGAATGGATGCCTGTTCAATTCTCCAGGATACATCATTTTTGAAGTGTCTAATATATCATTATGCCTTAAAAAAATCAAGCATTTTTTTACCTCGGGCCCATTTTTTTATTGCTATTTTAAAATTTGTTATTAAATTATACTTGTTCCAAGGAGGATCGGTTGAGAGTTCGTTGCTTATGCCTGTTGATCTTGATAGTGATTTGGCCGGTTCTGACCTTGGGTTCAGTGGGTATCGGAATCCATTTAGGCAGGACAGAATTCAACAACTCGATCAAAAGCGGGGATTTAATTGGCGCTCAGGTCTATTTTGGTTTATTGCGGTTCATTGAAATTGAAGCTCGTTCCACTTACTTTAAAAAGAATTTCAGCCGGGATTTCCATTCACCGGAATTTGTAGATCAAATCAGCTATCAGGTTCAACATGAAATGAAACTATTAGGTGTAGAGGGAACTCTGCGTCTGAAGCTGGATCCGATCCTCTTACCATTTGTCCCTTATCTGGGGGCCGGTATCGGTTCCTATAAACAAGAATACCGTTTGGAGAGCAATTTGGATAATATCCCGTCCGGTATCGATATTCAGGAGATTATCCCCCGTTCTCAACGTGACTGGGGTGTTCATGGCATCATTGGGACTCGTTTGCATATCTCTTCTTTCCCATTGCAGGTTTTCATCGAAGGAAAATACACCCTTATGAATGCCCGGGAAAAGGATTTGAAATCCTGGGCGTGTTATGCAGGAATCAATTTTCCTGTTTTTTAACCGTATCTTACGTTTCGTGTCGGCCAAGAAGGGATACAAATCCAGATTTGTATCCCTTCTGTCATTTTGGACAGTCTATCCGTGACATAAGATGATACCAGCCCAAGGAGGCCTCATGCTGCTCCGTATAGAAACAGCCCTGAAACCTCATATTGACGATGCGGAAGGCTGTTCCGTTCAGAATCAGATCATGGTCTATTTCGGATTCCGGATCGATGGAATCCGATGTCATAAGGTCTATAAGATTGAATTCGGGGAAGAATTGAGCCCTGATCAGATCGATTGCATCCGCCGGGAATTGACCGATCCGGTGATTGAGGATTCCTCCTGCAGTCGAATCCTGGAAGATCAGTTCGATTATGTGGTTATGGTGGGATTTAAACCGGGGGTAACCGACAGTGTCGGAAAAAGTACCGCATCGGCGGTGCGGGATATCCTAAACCGTCCGGATTTACGCCCCGAGGTGTTTACCGAGACCATCTACTTTTTCCAGGCCCCGGGGATACCGGAAAGCCGAATCCATCAGATTGCCTATCATTTGCTGGCCAATCAGTTGATCCAATCCATCCGCATATACACGGCCTCCGATTACCGGGGGCTTCCTCTTGATCTCTCCATTCCCAAGGTTACTCTCAATCATCAGCCCGGTTTTGAGTATCTCAATCTGAAAGTGGATGATCAGGCGCTTCAGGAGCTCTCCCGAACACGGGTTCTCTCTCTGAGTCTGGACGAAATGAAGGCCATTCAGGCCTATTATGACCGGCCGGAGGTGGATTCGCTTCGGAAAGGATACGGCCTAAACGCTCAGCCGACCGATGTCGAGTTGGAGGTTTTGGCTCAAACCTGGTCTGAACATTGTAAACATAAAATTTTCAATGCCCGAATCGATTATACCGATGCGGAGGGCAACCATCAGACGATCCACTCTCTTTTTAAATCCTTCATCCAGCGATCAACCGAAGAGCTGAAACAGGAATTGGATTATCTGGTGTCGGTTTTTGATGATAATGCCGGTGTTATTGCGTTTAATGACCGGGTTCACCTGGTTTATAAAGCGGAAACCCATAATAGTCCGTCCGCGCTCGATCCCTATGGAGGCGCCATGACGGGGATTGTGGGAGTCAACCGGGATCCGGCCGGTACCGGAATGGGAGCTGATCTGCTGATCAATACCTGGGGCTATTGCTTCGGGTCACCCGATTATCAGGAAGCTCTCCCCCAGGGAATGCTCCACCCCCGTCGGATTCGGGATGGTGTCCACCAGGGGGTGATCGATGGCGGGAATCAGAGTGGGATTCCCTATGGCCGCGGGTGGGAAATCTTCGATGACCGTTATATGGCTAAACCTCTGGTGTTTTGCGGAACCGTCGGATTGCTCCCGGTGACCATTCAGACTACTCCCGGCCATATCAAAACCATTCATCCGGATGATCTGATCGTTATGATCGGTGGACGGATAGGGAAAGACGGGATTCATGGGGCGACCTTTTCGTCGGAAGAATTACATAAAGAATCGCCGACCCAGGCGGTTCAGATCGGGGATCCCATTACCCAGAAGATGATGATGGATTTTCTGTCTGAAGCCAGGCAAAACCTCTATTACCGAGCCATTACCGATAACGGAGCCGGGGGGCTCTCCTCCAGTGTCGGCGAGATGTGCCAGATGACCGGCGGCTGCGAACTGGATCTGGCGCTGGCACCCCTGAAATACCAGGGACTGGATTCATGGGAAATTCTGATTTCTGAAGCCCAGGAGAGGATGACCCTGGCGGTTCCCCCGGAGCGCCTGAGCGCATTGAAGGAACTGGCTGAAAAAAGAGAAGTCGAATTGACGGTCCTGGGCCGTTTTACCCAATCCGGCTATATGCATGTCCGATATCGGGAACAGACCGTAGCTCTGCTCGATCTGACCTTCCTTCACAAGGGGTTGCCGGTGATGCAGCTTAAAGCCTGCTGGCAGCCTCCCTGCCTGCCCGAGATATCCCATCCCTCACCCGATAAGTTCCCCAACCTGGCACGGCAGATGCTCAGCCGCTATAATCTGGCTTCCAAACACCAAAAAATGCGACACTATGATCATGAAGTCAAAGGCCTCAGTATCATTAAACCCTTGATCGGAAAAAAAGGGGATGTGCCCTCGGAAGCCGTTGTTTTTCTGGCCGATGTCCATCAAATGGCCGATCACGATTGGGCGGGAATCCTGCTGACCGAAGCCATCAATCCCTTTTATTCCGATCGCGATCCTTATCACATGACGGCCTGGATCATCGATTGCGCCGTCCGGAGAGCCCTCAGCCTCGGGGGAGAACTCTCCCATGCCGCCGGACTGGACAATTTCTGCTGGCCGGATCCGGTCCAAAGCCTCAAAACTCCCGACGGAGAATACAAACTGGCTCAACTGGTCCGCTCCAATCAGGCCCTGTACGATTTTACCAAAGCCTTTAAGATTCCTCTCATCTCAGGCAAAGACAGTATGAAAAATGATGCTATCCTGGACAACCGAAAGATATCGATTCCCCCCACCCTGCTTTTTTCCCTGATTGCCAAAGTTCATGATATTCGCTGTCTTCACACCCTGGAACCCGCCCGGGCCGGTGATTTGATCTATATTCTCGGGCTGACCCGTCATGAGTTGGGATGTTCTGAATTCTATCGGCTGCTGGAGTCTCGTCCGACAGGGAACCGTATCCCTTGTGTCTCATTGGAGGACTCGCTCCGGCTTTACCAGGTCATGCGTGAGGTCAACCGCGATGGACTGGCGGCATCAGCGGCTGCACCAGCCCTCGGCGGTCTCTTTTATACCCTTTTTCTGATGAGCCGGGCCGCCCAACTCGGTATTGATCTCGATCTGGACCGGATCCCCCGTCCGGGGGATGAAGCATCCCCGGATATCTATACTCTGCTGTTCAGCGAAAGCGCCGGCCGGATGGTCTTGACCGTTTCGCCCGAAAACCAAAGCCGGCTTGAATCAATACTGGCCGCTTATCCCTTTGCCTGTTGCGGCCGCATCATCGAGACGCCTCAATGGCAGCTGACCAGCCGAGACTATTCCTGTCACGTGGATTTGTCTGAATTGGAAACCGCCTGGAAAGGAACCTTTCATGCTTGAACCCAGGGTCGCCGTCTTAACCGGTTTCGGTTTAAACTGTGAAAACGAAACAGCCTATGTCTTTGATATGGCCGGGGCTGTTTCCGAACTGATCCATATTAACGACCTGATCGCCGGAAATCGGAATCTGGCCGATTACCAGATTCTGGCCCTGATCGGCGGATTCGCTTTCGGGGATCATATCTCCTCCGGACGCATCCTGACCATCAAACTCAAATACCGCCTGTTCGATCAACTCAATGAATTTTTATCCGGCGATAAATTGATCATCGGCATCTGCAACGGATTCCAAACCCTGGTCAAACTTGGCATTCTGCCCGGAGGAGACCGGCATCATCTCCAACCGGGCGTGACTTTGATCCACAACCAGCCGATCGGATACCGTGATGATTGGGTACGGGTCCGGTTCAATCCCCAATCCCCCTGTCTGTTCACCCGGGGGATCGAACAAATGGATATCCCGATCCGTCATGGTGAAGGTCGGTTTCTCTATGCCTCTCCGGAGATCAGGGAAACCATAATGAAAAACAACCAGATCGTCATGCAGTATATCGATCCGGCCACAGGGTTGCCGACTCAGTCCTTTCCTCATAATCCCAATGGGGCAACGGATGCCGTAGCCGGCATTTGCGATCCGTCCGGTCGTATCTTCGGGCTGATGCCTCATCCTGAGGTATTTCATTCCATTTACAATCATCCCCGCCACCGCGCTGATTACCGGTCGAGCAGCTTGGAAGGGGACGGAATGAAGATCTTTCGGAATGCGGTGCGCTGTTTTCATTGAACGGCCGGCACCGTTACTCCGACTGATCGAATAATCCGTCATGTCAGGATTGCATCCGATAAAAAAATAAGTTGACAATCCCAGGAGGCGGGCTTATATTCCATTCAGGGTATGATAGTCTGGGTTGCTGTCAGCCATTTTCACTTTTACTTCAGATTCGGGAATGACATGATTGGATCAGTCGATAAAATTTAGAAGGAGGAGATATGAAACGATATTGTGGTCTGTTCATGATTCTGATGTTTCTGAATGGTGTGATCGGGGCCAATGATTATTCACCGGGATCATTAGGGGCCGCAGGAAGCTTTCAGGGATTTTCGACCGGAGTCGATGCTCTCCGCTGCAATCCCGCCAATCTGATGTTTCCCCGCAAAGGCAACAATGAACTGATTTTTCTTTTACCCAGTTTCAGCGGGTTTCTCTATAACAGCACGATCCCCAATTCCGCCCTGTATTATTATAATTTTCATTACTGGGGATTTGATCCCTTCTGGACATTCCAGCAAAAAGACGGTTTCGAGGAGGAATCATTCAGGGATGGCAGTCAGAACCGCTTCATCCAAGAGATCAAGCAGAATACCAATATCAATCTGGGCGGCAATTATGATCTGTTTGCCATCACTATCGGCAATTGGGGATTCCGTTCATCTCTGATGAGCAATACCCGATTGTCCGTCAATAAGAATGAGGCAGTAGACGGCAATTACACACTATCGACCAAAACCCGGCTGCAGGATGGAACCGAGACCTCAATCGACCGAGCCTTTTTTTCCAAGGCTCATCTGCGGCATCTGACCGTAATTGAAAATTCGTTCAGTTGGGCCGTTCCAATCGAAGATAATGATATTCCGCTTAATTCGATCTTCGGGATGCCCCAGGCATCGATCGGATTCAGCTTCAAGTATCTGATGGGATTAGGGTATGCCGACATCACACCGAATGTGACGGTCCGCGATACGGTTCATTCTACGGCTCTTTACCGGGGCAGCTATCTGGATTGGCAATCGGCCGGATTCGGATTCCGGATTGCAGATGATTCCACTACCATCGAGGATGTAGATGCTTCAATCGGCGGTCACGGATTATCCTTTGATTTTGGAATTGCCTGGTACGACGAACGGACCGCTTACAGCTTTTCGGTCAATAACCTGTTGGGATTCATCTATTGGGGCAGTCATATCTACGACGACAAGATTTATGGCTACAACTGGCTGGGGGATCCGGACGCGATCCTGATCGATAATACCAACGATGAGGTTAAATTATACACCAATGACGGGAACAACCAGGATACCCGCAGTGAAATCAAGACCCAGAACAATCTGATCACCCCTTATCCGACCACTATCAATCTGGGTTTTGCTCACTATGTTCCCTTCGATACCAAGATCAACTGGCTTTCCAAAAGTATCCGAATTTCGGCTGCTCTGGAACAGGGATTATGGAATTCGGCCCGGACCACGGTTATTCCCCGGGTTTCATTCGGAGTCCAGAACGGATTCCTGTATGATGTCGTTCCCATGCGCCTCGGCATCGCTTTCGGCGCCGATGAGGACATCTCGTTTTCGGGCGGTTTCGGTATCGATATGAAATATCTGGTATTCAATGCGGATATCCGTAGCTACAAAAGCTTGTATGACTATAAATCCAACGGTGTGGCCGTAGCCGCCGGGTTCAAGTATGTGTTCGGGTTCGACGGCGATCCTGACAAGGACGGAATTCCCAATTCCAAAGACCAGTGCGATAAGATTCCGGAAGATTTCGACGGATTCGAGGATGAGGATGGATGTCCGGAATGGGATAATGACCGGGATGGAATCCCCGATACCCTGGATATGTGCGTCAATACCCCGGAAGATCTGGACGGATTCCAGGATAATGACGGCTGTCCCGATTATGACAATGATATGGACCTGATCCCTGATTCCCTGGATAAGTGTCCTATGGATCCGGAAGATAAGGATGGATTCGAGGATGAAGACGGTTGTCCGGATTGGGATAACGACAACGATATGGTCCCCGACAGCCTGGACAAGTGCCCGAATGAGGCCGGGCTTAAAGAAAACAATGGCTGCCCGGATTTCGACCGCGACAAGGATGGAATCATGGATGCCGTCGATAAGTGCCCGGATGCCCCGGAAACCTATAACAGTTACATGGATGATGACGGTTGTCCGGATACCCCGCCCGAACCCAAAAAAGAAGAGATCCGAATTATCAAACAGGCCTTGTTGGGGATCAAATTCAAGATCAACAGCTATGAGATACTCGAAAGCACCATCGGCCAACTGGATCAGGTGGCGGTGATTCTGAATAATTATCCTTACCTGCGATATCTGATCGAGGGTCATACCGATATTACCGGGCCTCATGATTATAATGTTGTCCTATCCCGCCTGCGTGCCCGTTCGGTCAAAGACTACCTGGTTTCCAAGGGGATTGCCGACGAACGCTTCGTCCTGATCGGATTCGGTCCGGATCGCCCGATCGCTTCCAACAAGAATGAATCCGGCCGCAAACAGAACCGCCGGATTGAATTTGTTCAGATCATGAGTAATGATGAGTATACTCAGCTCAAAGCCAAATCCGAGGAGAATCTGAACCAGGTCAATCAGATTTTCGATAAAACCCCGGTTTACAGAAAGAAACTGGGACTCTGATCCGCTTTTCATTGAGGAATCACTCGCTTCATCCCCCAAACCAACGGGGGATGAAGCTTATTATGATAAAATCATTCCCTGATAGAAAATTAGTACTTGATATTTCCATTTTTTTTTATATATTTTCTCCATCGTGAATAGAATTGGGTTTGCTAGATGTTTATATATGAGGATTTTTGAAAAAGATACGAATCGTTGCCGTCGGTAAGCATAAGTTCAGCTTTATCAATCAAGGGCTTGAAGAATACCAGCAGCGTCTTGAACCCTTTTGTCGTCTGGAATGGACGATTATCCGGGAAAGCCGGAATCAGCAACCGGATCGGATCGTCCGGGAAGAGACGGAGATCCTTAACCGGAGCCTGACAGGTAAAGGATCAGCTTGTTTGTTGCTGGACCGGGTGGGACAGTCATTCGATTCGGAGCAATTCGCCCAACGTGTCGGCTATTATTACCAAACCAGCCCTGAGCTTCAATTCATCATCGGGGGTGCCTATGGTGTCGACCGAACCGGATTGAACGGAATCCATGAGTCTTTTTCATTTTCCTCCATGACCTTTAATCATCAGATTATCCGTCTGATGTTGATGGAGCAGATTTATCGGGCTTTTTGCATTTTGCATGGGAAACCCTATCATAAATAGCAGGAAAGGTGTGTATGGATTTATTTGAGAAGTGTTATTCATTTGTTGAAGCTGATCAGGCCAGACAAGCCGGATACTATCCTTATTTTCACGCCATCGAATCAGGACAGGATTGTCGGATCATGATTGACGGGAAAGAAATGATTAATATCGGCTCAAATAATTATCTGGGGTTGACCAATCATCCGCTGGTGAAAGAATATGCCCGAAAGGCCCTTGAAAAATACGGATCGGGTTGTACCGGATCCCGTTTTCTGAACGGGACCTTGGACTATCATAATATAATGGAATCCAAATTGGCGGCGTTTATGAACAAAGAAGCCGCCTTGATGTTCAGCACCGGTTACCAGACCAATCTGGGCGCTATTTCAGCCCTGATCGGCAAGGATGATCTGGTTTATATCGATCGGGATGACCATGCCAGTATCGTGGATGGATGCCGGATGAGTTTCGGCAAGGTGGTCAAGTTTTTGCACAATGATCATCAGGATCTGCAGCGTCTTCTGGCCAATAATCCCAAGAACAACACCGGCAAGCTGCTGGTGGTGGATGGGGTTTACAGCATGGGTGGCGATTTCGCCGACCTGCAGCATTTTGTCCCGATCTGCAAGGAATACGGTGTCCGGATCATGGTGGATGAAGCCCACTCCATGGGAGTCTTTGGTCAAAATGGCCGCGGAATCTGTGAAGAGCTGGGTGTCGAAAAGGATATCGATTTGATTATGGGTACCTTCAGCAAATCATTTGCCTCCATCGGCGGATTCCTGGCCGGGGATTTTAAGATTATTGATTATATCAAACACAAAGCCCGGTCACTGATTTTCAGCGCCAGTATGCCCCCGGCTTCCCTGGGTGCGGTTGAAGGCGCCCTGACCATCATTCAAAATGAGCCGGAACGCCGCCGGCGCCTGCGATTTATCGCCGACTATATGAAGAAGGAGTACCGATTGCTGGGTCTCAATGTCGGTGACACCTGTTCCCCCGTTATCCCGATCATCATCGGGGAGGAGTCTAAAACCTTCCTGTTCTGGCAGCTATTGAACAAGTATGGTATCTACGCCAACCCGGTGGTCAGTCCGGCTGTCCCGCCCAATATGTCGCTGATTCGAACCAGTTATACGGCTACCCACTCCGATGAAGACCTGAATCGGATACTGGAAGCGGTAAAAAAAGCCGGGCGTGAAGCCAACATTATCTGAGCCGCTGGATCATGAAAGTTTTATTGACCGGTTCCTCCGGCCTGATCGGTTCTCACTTGCTGGAATTGCTGCTCGATTCATCGCATGAAATCAGCATTCTGCAGCGGGCCGGGATCCATGCCGATTCCGCCCGAATCCATGATTCCAGGCTGACGGTATTTGAGGCCGATTACGAGTCCGCCGAAACGCTTCAGGCGGCGGTAGCCGAACAGCATATTATCATCCACTGCGCCGGTGTCACCAAGGTGCGGCATTATTCGGATTTTTTCAGGTATAATACCCGGGTGACCGAAAACCTGATTGCCGCCATCCAGGCGGTGAATCCCAGGCTGAAACGTCTGATCTATTTTTCTTCCCTGGCCGCGGCCGGACCTGCCGATAAGGATCAGCCGCTGACCGAGGATCAGCCGCCTCATCCGATCAGTTGGTACGGGAAAAGCAAACTGGAGGCCGAAGATCGATTGCGCCGGTCCGGACTTTATTATACCATTGTTCGTCCCTGTGCGGTATATGGCCCGCGGGACAAGGATGTTTTCGTCTATTTCAAGCTGTTGAATCATCGGCTGGCGCCCATTATCGGCAA
>JAGOEH010000100.1 GCA_017997825.1 Candidatus Delongbacteria bacterium
CGCCATCGAGTCCAGGAAACAGGCCGCCAGACGACCCAATCCTCCATTGCCCAATCCCATGTCGTTCTCCATTTCCTTGATGGTTTCCAGGTTATACCCTTCCTGCTTGAGTATATTATAACACTGATCGTAATAATTCATGTTGATCAGGGTATTGCCCAATAAACGCCCCATCAGAAACTCCAACGACAGATAATAAACTCGTTTGACATCCTTTTCTTTGTATTCCTGCTGTGTTCTCAGCCATTTTCTGACCAACCGATCCCGGATTGACATGGAGAGCGAGTAGTATATGTCTTCCTGGGTGGCGGTAATTTTGTCTTTAACCAGAAAAAATTCGAGATGTTCAGCGAACTGGTTGGCCAACGAATAGCTTTCCAGATTCTCACTATCGGTGAAAAATACGGATCGGTCTTTTAAGCCCATAGCCTGCTCCTTTTTTTTATCACTGAATAATATACGAATAAATAAGCATTTGGGCAAGATAATTTTTTTGGCTGTTTCGAGTCGGGAATCGGTTCAGGATTTCAAGTGATGGGTGGGGGTAAAGAGAAATCAGCGGATTGAGGCTTCCGACAGCAGGATCAGGGCTGCCTGCTTTTTGGGCAGTGTAGGACGGGAGGGCTCCATCGCCTGTTGTGACAGGATTCTGACCTGATCGTCCAGAGGACCCACGCAGGATGGGCATCCTTCGGCACAGGGACACTCCTGGATAAAGCGGATGGCGTGCTGAATCATATCATCGATGATATGATAAAATTTGAGCGACAACCCGATGCCTCCGGGATAGTTATCAAAAAAGAAAATGGCTGGGGTATTGGAGTAAACGGAACAGATCATTCCGCTGGAATTGATGTCATGTTTATCACAAAACAGGTAGATGGGGGCGATTTCCCGAAAGAGGTGGCTGATACCCAATAAGGCGTTACCCAGGTCCTGCAGATTGGTCAGGCGATCGGGGCAGTGGGTGAAATCCAGCCAGCAGCCGGCTGTCGGCATCGGTATCTCCGGGAGGTTGATCTGTCCCCAACCTACATTTTCATGGGTACTGAATTTGATCTTTTTGAACATGACGGCCAGACGGGTGATTGCCAGTTCTCCGTAATTAACCTGATAACGGGGATAGGAGCGGGACTCATCCTGAGTCAGGACCTTAATATCAACTTTTTCCTGGGCGTCGGTATAATAATCACTGATCACCGGGAAGACGAAAGCCCGTTTTTTTTCCCAGTCCAGATGTTTGACCTGGTAAGTTTCGCTTTGATGGATATAGACGGCTTCGTCGTGAAGCAGAACCGGAGCGGAAAAGAAGTCGGTTTCACCGATAATTTTGCCGTTCCGGGACATGTCGCAGATGGTGACGTTTTCCGGTGATGCGCACCGGAGATTGACGGTCTGAGCGGGATAAACCGATGAGCTCCAGTAGTATTTATTGCCTGAGAAGGCCGCGATCTGATTTTCCTTGAGATAATCCAGAATATCCTTGATCTCACGCTGATCAAGCTTTTCATCGGTTTGAAATGGAATTTCGAACAGGGCGCACTTGAGGTGATCGGTCAAAACCAGAAGGTTATCCGGATTGATGACGGCATGTTCGGGGGATTGCTGAAAGGCATATTCCGGATGCTGCATCAGATATTGATCAATCGGAGAGGAGGTGGCGACCAGCAGGGTCAGAGCCGGCTTTTGGCCCCGCCCGGCGCGGCCTGACTGCTGCCATAACGATGAGATGGAACCGGGGAATCCGGTTAGAATGGCGGCATCCAGTTGTCCGATATCGACTCCCAGTTCCAGCGCGTTGGTTGAAACCACTCCCGTCACGCTGCCGTCCCTCAATCCCTCTTCGATCTGGCGGCGTTGCAGGGGAAGGTATCCGCCCCGGTATCCCCGAACCTGATCAGCGATCGGGCCTAAGCGCTGCTTGAGCTCGGTCAGCAGGATTTCGACTCTTAGACGGCTGCGGGCAAAGATGATGGTGGAAATTTTATTCTTCAGCAGCTGCCCCCCGATATAAACCGTTTCCTTGAGAGAAGAACGCCGAATGCCCAGCTCCCGGTTGACGACCGGAGGATTATAAAAAACGATATGTTTTTCTCCGCGCGGTGCTCCGTTACGGTCAATCAGCTCGACGGGTTCGCCGATCAGCCGGGATGCCAGTTCGGCCGGATTCCCGATGGTGGCCGAACAGCAAATGAACTGGAGCCTCCGCCCATAAAAAGCTGCGATTCGTTTCAATCGCCGGATAACATTAGCGGTTTGACTGCCGAAGATGCCTCGATAGATATGGAGTTCATCAATGACGACATACTGAAGGCACTCAAAAAAACGGAACCAGATGGTATGATGGGGTAGGATGCCGGTATGGAGCATGTCCGGGTTGGTTATCACGATGTCCCCGGCGATTCGCACCGCCTGTCGGGCTGAGGATGGAGTGTCCCCGTCAAAGGTATAGGTCCGGATCGGCTGTTCCAGGAGTTTGATCAGCTCATACAGCTCATTGAGTTGGTCCTGAGCCAAGGCTTTAGTCGGAAACAGGTAAAGGGCTTTAACCGAGGTTCGCTCCAGAATGGCATTCAGAACCGGAAGGTTATAACACAGTGTTTTACCGGAGGCGGTGGGGGTGACTATTACGACATGCTGTCCCGCCTGAATACGCTCAAAGGCTTCTGCCTGATGAGAATAGAGCTGGTGGATTCCTTTGTGTCCAAGTGCGGATTTCATTTCCGGTTTTAGGGCTGGAGGAAAGGGGGTATAGTGACCGGAATTGGCGGAGAGTGTCTGCCAGTGGATGATATTGGCCTGGGCATGAGGATCGGAACGTAAAGCATCCAGAAACTGCGGCAGATTCATGATCGGACCGGATTATTCCGAATAATGAATCAATTGATTCCGCTCCGCTCCGGTTGAAACATAGCGGATTGGAATCTGGAGATAGTCTTGGATGAACGTGAGGTAGGTTCGACAGGCTGTCGGGAGCTGATCGGGGTGAGTCAGATGGGAGGTCTGGGTTTGCCATCCGGCAAAGCATTGATAAACTGGAATCATATCCGCGGGAGCCGGGATGATATCCGGGAAATAATCAAGGTCCGATCCGCGATACTGATAAGCGGTGCAGACCTTAATCTCGTCGAAGCTATCCAAAACGTCCAGTTTGGTGATGGCTAATTCCGTGATTCCGTTGAGCTGAACGGCATAACGGGCGGCCGGTAAATCGAGCCATCCGCAGCGGCGGGGACGGCCCGTCGTCGATCCGAATTCTCCCCCGATATTTCTCAGCTTTTCTCCGGTCATGTCCAACAGCTCGGTTGGGAATGGTCCATTTCCGACCCGGGTCGTGTAAGCTTTCAAAATTCCGGTGATGGTCTGCAGACGGTTGACCGGCAGTCCGGACCCGATGGCGGCCCCTCCGGAAAGGCAATGAGATGACGTTACATAGGGATAGGTTCCATAATCGATGTCCAGCATGGTTCCCTGCGCTCCCTCAAGCAGTATCCGAGCTTGCTGCTGCAATTTGGTCTGAAGATAGGGATGGGTATCGATGATATAGGGGCGATAATATTCGCCGAGCAGTTCAAACTGAGCGGCCACCTCCTCAAGATCAAAGGGAGGGCTATTCAATACCTTTTCAAAAATGGCATTATAGTAATTCATTGCAAATTCGAGTTTGTGCTTGAATTCCGGTTGGAACAGATCGGATACCCTTAACCCGATTCGAGAGTATTTGGCCGAATAAGCCGGGCCGATTCCGCGACCGGTAGTTCCGATCTTTTGGTTCTTGGTATAGAGCTTCTCCTGCTCGGCATCGAACTGCTTGTGAAACGGGAAAATCAGGTGGGCCCTCGAGCTGATCCACAGCCGGCCGGCCGGATCGATTCCGGTCAGTTTGAGAGCTTCGATCTCCTCCTTTAACGAGATCAGATCAATAATCACCCCATTACCGATCACGCATTCGGTTTGGGGATGGAGAATTCCGGAAGGGATATGATGAAAAATATACTTGCGATGATTGGTGATGATGGTATGTCCCGCATTGGGTCCGCCATGAAAGCGTATGATGACATCATGCCTGCTGGAGAGATAGTCTACAATTTTCCCTTTGCCTTCATCACCCCATTGTAAACCCAATACGACATTCACCGACATAGTATCTCCAGGTTAAAGATTAGTTGGAACTCTGAGTATCTAAAAGAGGATGACTAATTGGCCGGAGGATTGAGGATAAGGGATTTCGCTGATTCCAAATTGTCTGTAATACGAAAGATGCGATCCAGCCTGGTAATTTTCATCATCTTGACGACTTGGTCCGAGGCGTGAATGATGATCAGAGCGGCACTATTCTGCCTAGCAACATTCAGGATATTGATCAGAACTCCCAGTCCGGAGGAGTTGACCCATTTGACATTTTCCAGATCAACGATAAACTGCATGTGCTCTGATTCGATTTGTTGATGGATCATTTCCAGCAGTTTGTTGCTGTCGGGACCGCCCAGCATTTTGCCGTCCAGCGTATAGATAATGATGCCATCTTCCATAGACTGATTAATCTGCATAGGATTACTCCGTGAACTCGAATCCTCGCTCAAAGGCCTGAAGATTGAGATCGATAAACTTGGGTTTTACTTTGCGTTTGATCACGGTATACCAGAGCTGATGATCGAATCGCATTTCCTGGTTGAGAAATCCCAGCATGACCAGATTACTGGTTTTGGGATTGCCGAGTTGGTCGGCAATCTGATGGGCCGGAATAAACCGGGCCGGGATCTGCCGAGACTGATAAAAGGATTCCAGATCGTGGGGGTAATTAGCTCCGCCGATGGAAACCGTAGTGGGGATGATAGTCTGACGGCTGGCCAGGATTTTGCCTTCCGGAGCCAACAATTCAAGAAATCGGGCGCTTTCGACATATTCCAGGGCCAGAATCAACTGGGCAGCATGGAAGGGAATTTTGGGTGAGTAAACATGATCACCATAACGGATCTGGCTGGTCACACTTCCCCCACGCTGTGCCATACCATGGATCTCATTTTTTTTGACATCATAGCCCATTTCCAGCAAGACTTCCGATATAATTTCTGATGCCAAGATAATTCCCTGGCCGCCGACCCCCGCTATTAACAGACTTTTAACTGGATTCACGGGACACCTCCTTAATGGCGCCGAACGGGCAGACTTGGGCACATAGCGAGCATCCGGAACAACTGACAGTATCGATGCTGACCCGGTTATCCTGAAAGGAAATAGCCGGACATCCCAGTTTCAGGCATTGTTTGCATCGTTTACAGATATCGGATTCGATTCGGAAATAGCGGGTGGATTTGACCTGGGGCAAGAGGATACACGGTTGGTTAGTGATGATGACCGAGGGTTCCATCAGGTTTAGATGATCGTTCAGAACCGACTGAAATTCCTTGAGGTCATAGGGATTGACTTTATCTACCCGGCGGATTCCCAATGAATGGCACAGAGAAACCAGATCCAGTTTGGGGGCGGATTGCCGGCCGGCGGTCATTCCACTGACCGGGTTGGGCTGATGTCCGGTCATAGCCGTGATGTCGTTGTTCAAAATGATGACGGTGGTAGGGATTTTGTTATAGACGGCATCCAGCAAGCCGGTAATACCCGAATGCATGAAGGTGCTGTCGCCGATCGTGGCTACCGTTTGGGGATGCTGACCGGCTCTCTGCTTGATGATCTCGAATCCGTTGGCGTTGGTGATGCTTGCTCCCATGCAGATACAGGTGTGAACACTGCTGAGAGGCGGCATAAATCCGAGGGTGTAGCAGCCGATATCTCCATTGACGGTAACTTTGTTTTTGTTCAGACTGAAATAAACGCCGCGGTGAGGACAGCCCGGACATAAAACCGGGGGCCGAGGGGGCAGTGGAGGCTTGATGACCTCAGGAACCGTTTCATCGGTTGCGATCCGGCGTAATATATCAACCGACAGCTCAAAACAGATCGGGATTCGATCCTTTCCCATTGCCACTGGGATGCCGGCTGCCCGAATAGGTTCTTCCAGGAATGGTTCCAGTTCCTCGATAATATAGAGTTTCGCAACCTGAGCAGCGAATTTTCGGATCAGGTCCATCGGCAACGGAAAGACCATCCCGATTTTCAAAACACTGGCCTCCGGAAAGCTCTCTCGAACATACTGGTATGCCAGACCGCATGTGATAATCCCCACCTCGTCCGATCGGGTCTCGATCCGGTTGAAGCTGGATTCTGAGTTGTAGCGGCTGAGGCGTTGGAGACGTTCTTCAACCTGCTGGTGATGTTGGCGGGCAAAGGTCGGCAGGTTGACAAATTTGGCATCGGCAAATTCAAACTGATAAGTGGTCGGCTGACGCTGAGGCTCTTCAAGATTGACCACAGTCTGGGTATGAGAAATCAGGGTGGTAGTGCGGAGGATAACCGGGGTATCGAATTCTTCCGAAAGAGTGAATCCTTGTTTGGTGAATTCCTTGGCTTCCTGGCTATCGGAGGGTTCCAGTACCGGTATCTTGGCAAATTTGCCATACAGACGATTGTCTTGTTCATCCTGAGATGAGTGCATGGATGGGTCATCGGCGGTGACAATAACCAAGCCTCGCTTGACACCGCTATAGGCAGCGGTAAATAAAGGATCGGCCGCTACATTCAATCCGACATGTTTCATACAGACGATGGATCGGCCGCCTGCCATACTGGCCCCATACGCTGTTTCCAACGCCGTTTTTTCATTCACGCTCCAGGCCGAGGTGATCTCAGGATAACGCGATACAATTGTTTCCAGGATTTCCGTACTGGGAGTGCCCGGGTAAGCCGTCGCCACGGCGCAATCAGCCTCAAATGCGCCCCGGGCTATGGCTTCATTGCCTGATAAAAGAGCCTTCATTCCTTACTCCTTTCCACGGATTTATAATAAAAAAACTCAGCAAATTTGTCAAGATAATAAAACGAGTTTTTAAACCGAATGAAAAAAGAAGAACCGGAAAGAACAGGTCGTACTACCCTGAAAAAAAATAAATGATATCGATAACATGATGGCAAGACGATAAATGAGCCTGCTGGGAGTTTCCGTGATGCCGGGATTGGATTCCGGGGGAAACCGGAAAGAAAAAAACAGGCTTAATTAGCGGAAAATGAAAAATTTAGCAAAAAAAGGGCTTGACTTTTCGCGAAAAAAAAGTATATTTGTTCTTCTTATGCAAAAAAATAGAATCATTGTCGTTGGTCAAGAAATGATTCTGCGGTATGTCGGAGTATAAGTGACGTAAAGAATGTTATGGCAGAGTTTTAACCGATAAAAGGAGGAGTTGTTTGCCGACAATCAATCAGTTAGTACGGAAAGGCCGGGAAATAGTTCGTAAGAAGACGACGGCTCCGGCTTTGCAGGAGTGCCCTCAGAAACGAGGTGTGTGTACACGAGTTTACACGACGACCCCCAAGAAGCCGAATTCGGCGCTTCGGAAGGTGGCTCGCGTGCGTTTGACCAATGGGATCGAAGTAACGGCTTATATTCCCGGAGAAGGCCATAAGCTGCAGGAGCATTCGCTGGTTCTGATTCGCGGCGGCCGTGTCAAGGATTTGCCTGGTATCCGTTATCATATTGTCCGGGGAACCCTGGATTCCGATGGGGTGGCCGATCGAAAGAAAAGCCGGTCCAAATATGGCGCCAAACGTCCGAAAAAGTAAGCAGGAGATAATGATTCATGGCTAGAAGAAAACGAGCTCAACGACGTGAGATTTTACCGGATCCGGTTTTCAATGATCTGCTGGTGGCGAAATTCGTCAACTATATCATGCGATCCGGGAAAAAGAGCACGGCCGAACAGATTATGTATGATGCTATTGAAGCTTTAGCAAAAAAGACCGGAAAGAATGGGCTGGAGATACTGCATAAATCCGTGGACAATGTCAAGCCGCTGATTGAGGTCAAGTCGAGACGCGTGGGGGGTGCCACCTATCAAGTTCCGGTGGAGGTCCGTCCGGATCGCAAACTGGCGATGGCGCTGCGGTGGATCATTGGTGCTTCCAAATCCAGCAAGGGTCGATCGATGGCTGACCGCCTGGCCAATGAGTTGCTGTTGGCTTTCAAGGGTGAGGGTGCCTCAATTAAAAAACGCGAAGACACTCATCGGATGGCGGAAGCGAATAAAGCCTTTGCTCATTACAGATGGTAAGCATTTAAAAAAAGGATTTTGATTTCAATGGCAAGACAAGTTTCATTAGACAAGACCCGAAACATCGGGATCATGGCTCACATCGATGCTGGAAAGACGACGACGACTGAAAGATTGCTGTTCTATACCGGAAAAACCTATAAAATCGGTGAGGTCCATGAAGGCACCGCGAGCATGGATTGGATGGAGCAGGAAAGAGAACGGGGAATCACCATTACCTCTGCCGCCACGACCTGTTTTTGGAAAGACCACCGGATCAACATCATCGATACTCCGGGTCATGTCGATTTTACGGCTGAGGTCGAACGCTCGCTGCGGATTCTGGATGGTGCTATCGCTCTTTTTTGTGCGGTTGGTGGTGTCGAACCCCAATCGGAAACGGTCTGGCGTCAAGCCGACAACTACGGTGTACCGCGGTTGGCTTTTGTCAACAAGATGGATCGTATTGGTGCCGATTATAACCGAACTCTGCGAATGATCAAGGAGCGATTGGGTGCCAATCCGGTTGCCATCCAGATCCCGGTCGGCAGCGGGGAATTGTTTAACGGTTTGATCGACCTAATCACGATGAAAGCCATCACCTGGGATGAGCATAATATGGGGTCAACCTACGACGAGTTCGAGATCCCCAGCGATATGCTCGAGGAAGCCAAATTGGCACGGGAACGGCTGCTGGAATCCATCTCGGAATTCGATGACAGCCTGATGGAAAAGTTTCTGGATAACGACCCGATCAATCCGGAAGAAGTCAGAGCGGCGGTGCGTAAAGCGACCATCAGCTGCCATGTGGTTCCGGTACTATGCGGCTCGGCTTTCAAGAATAAAGGGCTGCAACGCCTGTTGGACGCCATCCTGTATTATCTTCCTTCTCCGCTCGATGTCCCTCCCATCACGGGCCTGGATGAAGATGGAAAAGAAATCGTCCGAAAAGCAGCGGATAAAGAGCCTTTTGCAGCTTTGGCCTTCAAAACCATGACGGATCCTTATGTCGGGCGTCTGACCTTTATTCGGGTTTACTCGGGAACCCTGAACGCCGGTTCCTACATTTATAATTCTAACAAAAAAACTAAAGAACGGATCAGCCGAATTTTGCAGATGCATGCCAATAAACGCGAAGAGATTGAGTCTGCGTTTTGCGGTGATATCTGTGCCGTAATCGGCCTAAAAGATACCAAGACCGGTCATACCTTGTGTGATGATAATCATGCCTTGGTGCTTGAATCAATGCAGTTTCCCGATCCGGTGATCAATATTGCGATCGAGCCTAAATCCAAATCCGGGTCTGAAAAACTGACCGCTTCGCTGCTGAAACTGGCGGAAGAGGATCCCACGTTTCGCATCAAGGTGGATACCGAAACCGGGCAGACCATCATCAGTGGAATGGGTGAACTTCACCTGGAGATCATCGTGGATCGTCTGCTGCGCGAATTCAGTGTGGAAGCCAACGTGGGCAAACCCCAGGTGGCGTATCGCGAAGCCATTACGACGACCGGTAAAGTCGAGATTCGTTATGTCAAGCAGACCGGCGGCAAAGGACAGTTCGCTCATGTGGTGGTTGAATTGGAGCCGATGCCGAATCATATCGGGTTCGAGTTTATCAACAAGATTGTCGGCGGATCGGTCCCCCGGGAATACATCAAGCCGGTTGAAGAAGGCATCAAAGAAGCGCTGAATGATGGAATTTTGGCCGGGTATCCGCTGGAGGGAGTTCGCGCTTATCTGGTGGACGGCAGTTTCCATGCGGTAGATTCGTCGGAGATGGCCTTTAAAATTGCCGGTTCTATGGCGTTAAAAGAAGCAGCCAGAAAATCAGCTCCGGTTTTGATGGAGCCGATTATGGATCTTGAAGTTGTGACGCCTGAAAAGTATCTGGGGGATGTCATCGGTGATATTAATGGCCGGCGTGGCAAGGTTTATGCCATGGAAGACCGGAATGAGGCCAAGGTTATTCGGGCTTATATCCCGCTGAGCGAGACCTTCGGTTATGCCACCTCGCTGCGTTCCTTCACTCAGGGGCGTGCTATCTTCACCATGCAGTTCAATCGTTTCCAACAGGTTCCGGCCAACATTACAGAAAAAATTATTTCCAATAATTAATAAGGAGGAGAATCGAAATGGCAAAAGAGAAATTTTCCAGGACGAAGACGCATGTTAACATAGGGACGATCGGCCACGTGGATCACGGTAAGACCACGTTGACGTCGGCCATCACCGAAGTATTGGCCAAGAAGGGTCTGGCGGATTACATTCCGTTTGACGCGATCGATAAGGCGCCGGAAGAGAAGGAGCGCGGGATCACGATTGCAACGGCCCATGTGGAGTATCAGACCTTGAAGCGTCATTATGCGCATGTGGATTGTCCGGGCCATGCCGATTACGTGAAGAACATGATCACGGGAGCGGCGCAGATGGACGGAGCGATTCTGGTGGTAAGCGCGGCGGACGGCCCGATGCCGCAGACCCGCGAGCACATTTTGCTGGCTCGTCAGGTGGGTGTGCCTTTTATTATTGTATTCCTGAACAAGGTGGATCTGGTGGATGATCCGGAGCTGGTGGATTTGGTTGAACTGGAAGTGCGAGAGCTTCTCAGTTCGTATCAGTTTCCGGGAGACGATATTCCCATTATCCGTGGAAGTGCGCTGAAGGCGTTGAACAGCGGGGATCCGAACAGTGAAGATACCAAGTGCATCTGGGATTTGATGGATGCGTGTGACAATTATATT
>JAGOEH010000101.1 GCA_017997825.1 Candidatus Delongbacteria bacterium
GTCTCAGGAACGATCGTTTTCATTCCATAGTGATAAATACACTGGATAGTACCCATGATAACAATAGTGACAATTAAGATAAACCATACAGGCTTAAATAACAAAATTTTCCGGCTCTGAAACGGATTGGCCCTTTCCATAATTTCTCTATAAAATTCCCTTCACCAGATATAACCAACGGTTAGGATTGGTTTACCGCCATGAAAAAAATTCCACAGCATTCAGCCTTCAATCAGGAATAAAATACATGAAACGATTAATTCATTATCCTATTATAGATCGCTTTGGATTCTTTGTCAAGATAATTTTATTGCCCGGCCGGAGTGTCTAAAAAACATTCACTATGAAATGGATCAATCAGGTCATAATTCTTATGGAAATGGTTTTATCGGTAATACGAAGTAATAATTGGAGCAAAATTTATGAATCATGGTGCTGTACGAAGTTGATATAATCACAGGTGATGGGATCTTTTTGGAGCAAACTATAGATTTCCAGATCTACAAATTCACCATCCTGCATTCGTTCACCGGCCCGTTCGATTCCCTCCAACTGGAAACCCAGTTTCTGAGGAATATGGCGGCTGGGAGAATTCCCGACAGCACAGCGGATCTTGATACAATTCAGACCCAATTCATTGAAAGCGAATCGGATCAAGCCTTTAACCGAGCGGATCATAATGCCTTTCCCTTGAAAAGATTGGGAAAGCCAATATCCGATCTCGGTCTTCAGATTGATTCGATCGGTATCTTTGAAACCGGCTAATCCGACCGTCTGCCCAGCGTAACGAATAACAAAGACATATTCGGTTTTATCCGGCGGCAACCGAAGGATTGATTTGATGAACTTTCGAGTATCATCGATGGTTTTGGTAAACGCCACAAAAGGCAACCATTTTCCGAGATAATCACGTTCCCGGTTAATGATATTAAAAATATCGGCCGCATCTGCTAATCGAATTTGACGAAGCTCAAGTCCTTCCGAGCGGTCAATCACTAATCGGATACGGGGGTTTACCGTTATCATGATGCTCCCTCAATGAGTAGGGTCAGGATTTAATGCCGGTATACACACAGAAATTGAAGTATTTCCAAATCACATCGACACCATTGAATCCGACCTCTTTCAGCCATTTCAGATGATGAAAAATAAGAGCCGGATGGTCTTCGGCTTGATAGGTCGGTAACCATTTTTGTTGGATCTCATCATCCGGCACATGACATTTCATATACTCGATCCATCGATTGATGTTCAATCGATGAAGATGATCGGTAGCTGCCAGGACAACATCGATATTCAAAAAAACCCCACCCGGAAGCAGCAGGTCATAAATCCGTTGATACATATCCCGTTTATCCTGATCGGATATCAAATGGTGCAATGCCAGGGAAGAAACGATCAGATTATAACCATCCGACGGATCCAATGCGGTAAAATCACCGACCTGGAATGTGGCAGTTTTATGATCAGCCAGCTTTTGAGCGGCCATAGTAATCATTTTAGGCGCAATATCGAGGCACCGGATGGTCGAATCGGGATAGTGATCAGCGATGTGTTTGGCAATCGTCCCGGTTCCGCATCCCAGATCGGCTGTCCGGATAGCCTGGTTTTGGGTGAAAGGAATTGAATCGATTAGAATATCGACCATTTGATGATAATGAGGAATCAATTTAACAATGATTTCATCAAATTCTTGGGCTTCGGTTTCAAAATGATTTTTGACCCGGTCCATTCTTCTCCTCGATTACTATACTCAGTTATTTTGAGCTGAGATATCCGGGCACATATTCGGCCCGTTTAATTTTGTTGGTTGGTGTTTTAATGAATGGAGAGGCTTGTTCGATTACCCGGCTGATTTTGGAGTATCCGGGAAGCTGGGTATTGACCTGACGGCGGACCTCTTCCAGGATTACCGCAATATCCGAGGCAATTGATTTTTCATCCCGCGGCGGTTCGAGACTCTCGATATAAGCATAATTGGGATAGATCCGGGCCACCAACAGACCGTCCAAGAGGTAGACCAGGGCTTCTTCCACATAAATGGATTCGGCCAGTTTACCTTCGATCACTTCAGGATAGATATTCTCGCCCGACGATCCCACAATGACATTTTTGGAACGCCCGGTAATGAACAGAAATCCATCCTGATCCAAAAATCCCAGATCACCGCTGTGGAACCATCCATCATCCGAAATGACCTGACGGGTTCCCTCTTCGTTTTTATAATAGCCTTTCATAACCTGAGGGCCTTGAATACAGATTTCACCGATTCCGGTCACCGGATCTCGGGCTCTACTATTTTAAGATGCGTATCGCTGATGGCATGTCCCGGGGATCCGGGTTTCTGGGTTTGCATCGACGAGAAGGTGACCAGCGGCGAACACTCGCTCAGGCCATAGCCAAGGCAGTATGGAATTCGGCCATCCTTAAGGAAAGCCTCCACCTCGGGAGAAAGACAGGCTCCGCCGATAATCACGCACTTCAGGCGTCCGCCGAGAGCCCGATAAACCTTGCGTCCGATCAATCGATACAAAAGCCGTTTGGTTGGTTTCATCTTGCAGAGCCATTGAAACACCTTTTTCTGAGCAATAACCGGGGCGACCTGCTTGTGATAGATCTTCTCAAATACCAGAGGCACAGCCCCAAGAATGGTCGGCTTGACTTGCTGCAGGGCAGCCGTTAGAATTTTTGGCGAGGGAGGCTTATTGAGATAATAAATGGCCGCCCCACAATAAATAATGGAAAGCAAAGCCGAGGTGGAACCGAAGGCGTGCGCCAGGGGCAGAATCGACAGCACCACGCTTTGATTGTCAATAACCTTCAGTAGATCCGGGCCTTCGAACAGATTGCTGACCAGATTCCGATGCGTCAGCATCACTCCCTTGGAATGACCGGTAGTGCCGGACGTATAAAGAATCTCAGCCGGATCATCTTCCCGGATCTCATCATAAGAATCGGAATGTGAACTCTTATCCAGCGTTTTTTTTAATTTTTCCGGTATACTCTGCAATTGGTTCCACAAACCTGACCGGTTCTTTTCTCCGCCGCGCAATACCGACAAATCATTAATGCAAATCACCGTCGAAAGCGTATCCATGGCCGGCAGATTCAAGCTTTGATAAAGGCTTTCACTGATGAAAATTCCTACCGCATCGGAATGCTTGATGATATGATCGATATCCGATTCCGGAAAATCCTCCAGAATCGGTACCGCCACCGCACCATAGGTCATAATGGACAGAAATGCGATGGCCCAATTGGGACAAGAGTTTCCCAACAAAATGATCCGGTCCTGTTTTTTGATTCCCATTGCCTGAAGGAGTGATATTAAGGATTGAACTCGCCGGCCGAACTCAGCATAGGAAAAAGGAGTTTCACCGATCAGAGCCAAAGCGGGACGAGTGGCATGAATACTAACTACCTGAGCAAAAAAATGATCCAGTGTATATCGGGATAAACCGAACTTCTTCATAGACAATCCTCCATGCTCATCTAACCGATCCATTGCCTTAAGCCTTGGATCAACCTAACCGGAAAACGGAAATCACACCATACCGGATAACGATTTCTGATATTCGATATGCATTCAGTTCTGTTTATAGCTTTCGATCAAATCCCGCATGGCGGAATCATCCATATCCTCATTTTCCATGGCAATAAACGATCCTTCAATAATCGGTGAGACCGTGGCGATGCCTGAAAATGTTACGGCAGCCTCCCCCATGTACCGTCCGTCCCAACTAACCTGACCGATGGTGGTTTGATTGACGGTCCGGTATTGACGGCTTCCGGTATACCCTCCCAGTATCAGATCGATTCCATCAATCGAATGGGCCATTTTTATGTCATTTTCCCATCCGCTGTAGCTTAAGACAACGATGAAATCGACTTTGGGACGGAGCGTTTTAACCAGCTCAGACAAAACCGGCTGTACATCCTCGATGACAATTGTAGAGCGCATTTCGGGCGTCAATCCAAGCATACTGCTGTCAGACACTCCGATCACCCCAATCTTATACTTCCCTCGATTATAGATTTTATAGGGTGAAAACAAGAGCCTACGGCTGTTGATATCCTTGATAGTGGCTGAAAGAAAATCAGCTTTGGCAAGCTTTTCGAGGTTTTTAAGAGTATCAATCCCATATCGGAATTCCTGGGGTGTGATATTGATGGCATCATAGCGCATTAAATTAAGTGCCTCAATCATAAAGCGGCCTTTTGATTGATCTGCCATCCCGTCACCAAACAGCATATTCCCGGCATCCAGCACCAGCAATGCATCCACCGAGTCGCGGATGCTCTTGATCTTGAACGATCGTTTGATCAATCCCCCACCGGCATGGCGGCATCCGCATCCCTGAATCTGAGCATGGGTATCATTGGTATGAATAATCCTGAGAATCCCTTTATCCGGAATACCCCGGGTATTCCCGGAACAAGCCACTAAACTATAGCCAATAACAATACAACACAACATATGAATCAATCCAAGCCTCAGATTCATTTTTATTTTCACCATCCTTTCCGCGGATTAATACTATTCTACCGATCCGTCATCAGGGTATTCAAACCTCATTGATACGGATTCTAAAATCGGTAAAATCATGGTATTTGGCAAGTCAAAAATATTAAATTCCGGAAATATTTTATCCGAATATCCAGAGACTGAATCCCTGTTCGAATATCGGTATCATTTCCAAATGACAGACCGACATGATACTAACATGATCGCAATCCTCAGATCCACCGTTTCTGAATTGAACAGATCATAGTGTACCATAGGGCCGAATAATTCTTTTCATCATCCACGCTGGTCTAAAACTATCATACTCAGAAGTCTTTGATTGATGGTTTTACAGATTATATCACAAATTTTCAATTGACTTTTCCGGAATTCATTTCTATTGAAAAGACACTATGGAAGGTCGGCCGGTCTTATGAATGGTAATCCGCAAATCAACCAGCATTAAATCATCAATATCAAAATTCAGGGCTTGATTTTATTATTGAAAAAAATTATATTATCAAAATGAAGTTCAGAAATTTTAAATATATGATTCACCTTATCCGAACATTACTCTATCGCAAAAAAATCTTTTGGACCGGAATCATGACCGTGGTGATTCTGGGATTGGCGGTGATAGGAATTCAGTATTTTAGGCAGGGGCAGGAATTGATACTGAATGTCGGTCCGGATCGCAACCTGATCATCATTTGCATCGATGCTTTAAGAGCGGATCGCCTGAGTTGCTATGGATACGATAGACAAACCTCTCCCCGGATCGATGAACTGGCGGATCACGGAATTTTGTTCGAAAATGCTTTCTCCAATTCATCCTTCACCCAGGAATCCGTCTCGGCTTTTTTTTCCGGCCGGCTACCTTCCCGAAGTGGAAGTTATGGATGGAGAGCCCAGCCGCATCACAAATCAGCCGGTTTAGCCCGACTATTTTCCATAGCGGGATTCCGAACCGCTTTGATGACCACGGCTCCCACCCTGAAACCCCAATCCTTTTCAAAGGGATTTGATGAAATCAGATTCTGTCTATTATCCGATATAAAAGACCAATGGAAGTATATTGACGCCGTAAAATGGGTAATCCCTGAAAACCGGCCCCAGGCACTGACTGTCAATATACACCAGTTGGAAAACGACACCAACCTTCACCTCGATCCCTGGGGACCGATCGTTCATGAAGAGCTATATCATCTTGCCGACGATCCATTGGAAAAACACAATCGGATCACCGAATGTCCGGAAAAACGGGATGAACTGAGAATCATCCTCGAACAATACTGCTTACTCTGCCGAAAACAGAGCACCATGCCGACCTCTATCCCTTCCCCAAACGATTCTCTGACTCCGGATGAAGTCAAAGCTTTGAAAACCCTGGGTTATTTTAAACAGAAAAACTTTTCATAGCCAGACACCTTGATCCCTTATCAACCATTATCAGCGGACAATCAATGAAACGAATCCTGGTAACCGGTTCATGCGGTCTGATCGGCGGTCAGAGTGTGAACTATTTTGACCGTCTCGGCTGGAACGTTGATGGTATCGACAATTATACTCGGGGAGAGTTGATGGGCGAGGGAGGAGATACCCGTTGGAAACTTCGGGAATTGCAACAGGAATGCCCCCATTACCGGCATTATGATCTGGATATAAGGAACCGGGACGGAGTGATGGAACTGATCCGGCAACGCCGTCCCCATGCCGTCATCCATGCGGCCGCCCAGCCCAGTCATGATCTGGCAGCCTCCCGGCCATTCGATGATTTTGAGATAAACGCATGCGGTACCTTAAATTTATTGGAAGCCTGCCGCCGGGCGATCCCTGAATCTCCATTCATCTTCCTCTCGACCAACAAGGTTTATGGAGACAGTCCCAACCGATTGAAATTGAAAGAATCGGAGACCCGGTTCGACTATGCTGATCCACAGGATATCGATGGAATCACCGAAGAATGTCCGATCGACCAATCATTGCATTCGCTGTTCGGCGCTTCTAAACTGGCAGCCGATGTAATGGTGCAGGAATATGGACGTTATTTTTCCATGCCGACCTGCTGTCTGAGAGGGGGATGTCTGACCGGCCCGGGACACAGTGGAGTGGAGATTCATGGGTATCTCAGTTATCTGATCCGGTGTAACCTGGAAAAGCGGAACTACACCATCTATGGTTATCAAGGCAAACAAGTCCGGGATAATATCCACAGTCTCGATGTGATCCGGCTGATCGATGAGTTCATCCAATCTCCACGCCAGGCAGAGGTTTACAATCTGGGGGGTGGACGAAATAATTCCATCTCCATTCTGGAATCCTTTAACCTGATCCAATCAATCACCGGACAACCCATGATTTACCAGTATAATCCCCGGCACCGCACCGGAGATCATATCTGTTACATCTCCAACCTGAGCAAGATACAGCGCCACTACCCCCGATGGAGCATCAGTCGGAATCTGAAGGACATTTTCATGGAAATCCACCGGGATTGGATTCAGCGGAACCAACAATCATCCTTATAAGAACGGCACCATGATCAATACGGCAGGGAATCTACCGGATCATCGACGCTATGCTATTCAACGTGATGGATAACGCATGTTTCACTCAAAACAGATTGGTCAATCGGCATCAAACCTTTTCCATCAGCCGAGTGGGATCATTCAAAGTAAAAAAAGGAATTCGATGAAACCCAAAATTGTGGTGGTCGCTTATCATATAGGCCGGATCGGTTCATCGGCCATGATGGGGATACTGAGAATCGCCGGATTGAAGGTCGGATCCGAAAACGGCTTGGTTTCTCCGGCTCCTATCAATTCCAAAGGATTTCTGGAATTAATAGCAGTCAAACCATTCATCAAGGAGGCATTCAGGGGATATTATCCCAACATTACTGATCCTCCTCCTATAAATGAGGTGATCCGGTTCGGGAAAAAGAATGCCGGAAAATATCGGGAACTGATCCTGTCTTTACTTGGAAATCAAGGCCCTTATGCCATTAAAGCCCAACGCTTTCTCCCTTTGGCCTTTTTTTACTTCCTGCAGGATGAATTCGATATCAAGGTCATCGTCATGAACCGGCAGGAAGAAAAACAGGTGGATTCCATCATCAGAGTCTGGCACCGCTTCCCTCCCGAACCCCGATATCGGAACGTCTCCCGGGAAACCGTCATCGATTATGTCCGCCAATGGAAAAAATTCTCACTGAACTTCATGGAGCATTTCAAATTCGATTATTATCCAGTATCATTTGAAGATCTGATCACCGCCACTCCAGCGACGTTAAGGGGTATCTTTGATTTTATCGCTGAGCCCATACCGGAATCGACTTCTATTAATCAATGGCTGGATCAATCCCTGGTCAATCAACCTGACTACCCATGGTAATCGGATAATGGACAGAAACTATTACAGCCAACATGGCGAAGACTATATCCTGTCTGAAATGCTAAAAGGACAGACTACCGGTTGTTTTGTAGAAATCGGATGCATTGACGGACGACGATTCAGCAATACTCTGACTTTTGAAGAATCCGGCTGGAACGGGGTCTGCGTAGAGGCTCACAGCGATTACATCCCCCTGCTGAAAGCCAACCGGCCGGGGGCTGAGATCTGCCATTGCGCCGTTTCGGACCGGGATCTTGACGCTGTAACGTTCTATGCCAATAAACGCGGCAGCTTATCAACCCTGAATCCTTCCAAGGAGAATGAATTCAAATCACGTTTCGGACGATGGTTCACCGGATTTGAAACTCAAACCATCCCCCAATTATGTCTGAATACCATTTTTGAACGCTACCATATCCATAATCCGGATATCCTTTCGATCGATGTGGAAGGTGAAGAAGCTCTTGTGCTGGCCGGATTGGATCTGATCCATCATCATCCCCGGATTATGGTGATCGAAGCGGATTCCATTCAGGATGAAAAGAAACTGGATGCGCGGTTGATCCCAGCCGGCTATGTCAAATCAGTCAGACTGGTCAACAACCTATTTTATGTGCTGGATTCCTCACTGGAAAATTCATTGTTTAACCGAGATCACCACGGAATGCTGATCCATACCCAGCATCCTCTCGATTCCGATGGCGATCAATTCGTTCCGTTTAGGTATTGTTTTAGACAAAAATCCTGTCATCATCTCGGAGTCCCGGATTGAATCCCCCTATACAATCGGTAAATGACCATTCGCCCCATGGACGGATGGCTGCTCGAAATCCTTATACCGATATATGCCAATTTATAACTAAAGACAATCCTGTCATCATCGATGCCGGAGCATGCTATGGTAAGTCGATCAATCTTTTTATAAGATCATATAAGAATCCATTAATCTATGCCTTTGAACCGATTCCGGAACATGCCGCCCAACTCCGCAGCAGATGTCCGGCCAATCGCGTCCAGGTATTTGAAAAAGCATTGGGTGCCCATAATCAGATCATTCCATTCCATATCACTAACTATCGACCATCCAGTTCGGTGATGATCCCGGGAGACTGGCTGAATCATTATCACGGTGAAAAGATGGAAATCCTCCAGATCATTGAAGTGGAAATGGTCAGATTAGCGGATATTCTTCCGGATACCAGCATTGATATCTTCAAGCTGGATATCCAGGGATATGAGCTGGAAGCCTTACGGGGAGCCGATCATCTTTTAAAAGAAATCCCGCTTATTTTCACAGAAGTAGAGTTCATTCCATTATATCAGAATCAACCCCTCTTCTCCGATCTGGAACAATTCCTCCGGTCCTGCGGATTTCAATTATACAATCTCTACGAATTATGGACACATCCTGATGGTCAATTGACGGCAGGCGATGCTTTATTTATCAACCATCGTTTTTTTTAAGGACGAATTATCATGATCGATTTGAACCATAACAGAAGTTCAATCCAGGTGTTGCCGAAAATAGTGGAACAATGGGCAGCTGATCCTGATTTTCCTTTTATGATCAGTTTTCCGCGAACCGGGAGTCACTGGCTACGGATGATCATGGAACTCTATTTTGGCGTCCCTTCATTGGTTAGAATTTTCTATTATCATCCATCACGGGAATTTACCTGTTATCACCGTCATGACGACGATCTGGATATCATTCGCCGTAATGTGATCTATCTGTACCGTCATCCGGTCAGAGCCGTATATTCCCAATTGTGCTATAAAAAAGAGAATCCACAGGACCCCGAACGGGTGGATCACTGGACGGAACGATATGCTCTACACCTGGATAAATGGCTGATACAGGAGAGTTTTACCTTAAAAAAAACCCTGGTAACCTATGAAGGCATGAAAAAAGATTTGGCCGGAGAATTCGAAAAGATATGCCGTCATCTGAATCAACCGTTCGACCGGAAACGGTTTGACTCGGTATCGCCCCTGGTCACCCGGTCTGAAGTCCAAAAACGCACCCGGCACGATCCTCAAGTCATCGCCACCTCTTCATCTTACGATCATCAACGGGAACGCTTTGAAAAACAATATTTCAGCCGGATCATGAACATCATCGCCAGTCAGAATCACCGGCTCATCGATTATTTCTCTCTGGAAAAAGCTTCATCACCAGATAGGGAGATCAACCTATGAAACGAATCGGGATTGTACGGAACTGGACCTGGCCGGACTTAATGCAGCAAACCCATGGATGCAGCGGAGTGTGGGAAGGAATTCATTTCCTTGAAACCTGGGAGAAACCCTGTGATTATCTGGTGGTACTGAACAATCTGCCGGAGAATCGCTCTGTTGACCTGGCACCGGAACGGGTAATCCGGATTGTCCAGGAACCTCCGACCGAGTTTTTCAAAGCCTGGCACACCAATCCCCCCTATGCGTCCATTACCCTAAGCTGCGATCCTGAAAAACAGGGGACATCCTATCGGCGGCATCATCCCATGGTTCCATGGCACATCAACCGGAATTACGATTTTCTGTCCGCAGCACCAGTTCCCGCGAAAAAGTCATGGCTTTCCTGGATCACCAGCACCAAAGCTATTCTGCAAGGTCATCAGACAAGAATGGGATTCCTGCACCGGATCAATGGCCGGATTCCTGGACTTGAGTTGATTGGAACCTCCATTAATCATATCATTCAACCTCAACAACGGGAGGAAAACGCAGTCCTTCAAACTAAACTGGGATTTCGATTTGTGGAGGATAAATGGGCCGGACTGGCGCCATACCGTTATTCTCTGGCTATCGAAAACTTCAGTGGCCCTGACTACTGGACTGAAAAACTGGCCGCCTGTTATCTGGCTTGGACTCTCCCGATCTACTACGGATGCACCAATATAGAAGAGTATTTTCCCCCTGAATCGTTCATCCGAATCAATATTGAAAAACCCG
>JAGOEH010000102.1 GCA_017997825.1 Candidatus Delongbacteria bacterium
CCAGCGAAAATTCAGCTAACTCCGCCTCAGTTTTGAACGTCGCCATCATCATCCATATAAAGGGATAGGCAAATGCCAGCGCCGCCAGAATCAACACGATATAACCCGCCGTCTTTTTCATCCGCTGTCCCTCTCGACCATCCGCTTTTGAATCACCACAATCACCAACAAAACCAAAGCGAAGGTAAAGGCCAGGCTGGCGGCATATCCCATGCTGCTGAACGAAAACGCCTGCTTGTAAACATACAGCATGGCCGAAAGCGTGCTGTTCATCGGACCTCCCCCGGTCAGAATATAAGGTTCAATGAATAAGGAAAATCCATTGATCGATGAAAGAATCACCACCAAGAGAATCGTGGGATTCAACTGGGGCAGGGTGATATGAAAAAACATCTGACGCCGGTTGGCTCCGTCGATGGCCGCCGCTTCATAAAGATAGCGGGGAATGGTCTGAAGTCCGACCAGAAACAGCACCAGATAAAATCCCACATTCTTCCAGGTCGCCATGACCGCTATCGACGGCATGGCCCAGTCCGGATCGATCAGGAATGGAATCCGTTTCAATCCGATATCGATCAGCAGCCGGTTGATGATCCCGGTATCATAGTTATAGAGCTCACGCCACAGAATGGAGATCACCACCCCGGAAACCACCACCGGCATAAAAAACATTGCCCGGAACACTCCCCGACCCCGGATATTCATATTCAATACCACCGCCAGTCCCAAGGCAATCACAATCTGAAACGGAATATGGATCACCAGAAAATAGAGGGTATTGAGAATACTCTGCCAAAACAGATCATCCTGAAGCAGCCGGGTAAAATTTTTTAACCCGATCCAGCGCATCGGCAGAGATACATTCCATTTGTGAAAGGTTAAAAAGAAGGAAAAAAGGACCGGGTAAAGCGTGAATATCATAAAATGGAGCAGGAAGGGAAATAAAAGCAGATAGGGCAAATGACGGGTTTTAATACTCATGGATTGGCCGCCTGGTCGATAATCTGACGGATTCGCCGATCGGCATCCCGAACCGCCTGTTCCGGAGGTTTGCGCTGGTAAATACAGCAAATTTCCCATTGCTGGGAAATTGCATCAAAAATCTCTTTAATCTCGGGCAAGGAATTAATGCTCCGGGTATACTGGGCTTGCCGGGCAAACGGGATCATTTCCGGTCGACGATTGAAGTAGTCCAGTATCAAGCTGTCTTCCAGCAACCCTTGCCGGGCCGGTGTCTGCCGGGTGATCTCCATCAGCTTGATATCGTTTTCCCGGCTGGTTACAAAGCGGACAAAATCCCAGGCCTGGTCGGGAGCCCGGCAGGTCGAGAAGATCACGAAATTTTTATAATCCCCATAGGTATAATGGTCCTGATGGGGACTGGAATCGGGTAACGGGATGGGAAGAAAGGCATAATCCAGATCCTCGGCTCCAAAATGACGGATGGTCGATATATTCCATGAGCCTGTGATTTCGGTGGCGATGACCCGTGATACGATAAAGGGTTGTCCCTGGAAATTGGTTTTGGGATAGTATTCATTCCGATACAGATCACGAAAAAGTGTAAAAACTGAAATAGCCGCCGGAAGATCCATCCGGTAAGTTCCATCCGCCAGGAAAAAGGTTTTCCCTCCCGAGGCAGCCAGATAGAAGGTATAGAAATCAAACCAGCGTTGGAACCACAGGGGCAGAATGTTGCGATACCCGAACCAGTGATCCTTGTATCCGTCCTGATCCTGATCATAGGTCAGCCCGGCTCCGGCTTGCATGAACTGGCTGTAAGACAGCATTGTTTCCGGCACTCCGCGTTCCCGGAATCGTTGGCGGTTGATCATCAGCATGATGGGATTGACCTTCCAGGGGATTTGATACAGACGGCCGTCGGGAGAAATAAACTGGTCCAGAATGGGATTGCCGCAGCGTTTTTGAATTGTTTCCACGGCACCCGGAATTTCGTTCAGGCATACCAGATGCCCGGACAATCGCAACTCTTCGGTCATACCGGGCCAATGGTTGGAATAGATATCGGGGGTTGTCCGGCCGGCGACCGCCGCCAGAATGACCTCTTCCGACGAATTTCCGGCCGGGATCGGCTGCAGATCAACCTTCATGCCGGCTCCCCGGTTCCATTCATCCACCCATTGCCGCGCCAATTCCAGTTCCTGCGGATTGGTCGCACACCAATAGATCAATCGATCCTGTCCGGAACCGGCCGGCGCCTGGGACCGTCCGCACCGGCCAATCCATAATCCCAAAATGATCCAGCATCCCATCCATCCCAACCGATAGAAGCATCGCACCCTTGGGCTCATACTGATATCCTGTCTATGATCAGGCTATTCCTATTCCCGATCGTTTTTGCCATCATCATCGATACCCTCGTTCCGGCAGCCGATCGAACTAGAATTGAAAAATGAACGAAAAGCGCTGAGTATTCTCAAGACGGCTGAAATCGGAGTAAGCATAGTCGATCACCAGATAGGAACCGCCTAAGCGTTTTTTCAATCCGGCGCCGAAGGTCGCTCCCTCTTCCGAGTCTTTCTGGAAGGCTGAGGCCCAGCCGCAGCGCAGAAATACCAGGCGATTGAGCCCGTATTCCAGTCCGGCGTTGATACTCTCGCTGTTGTTGGAGGGATGAAGGAGATCGACCGAAAGACTCAGCCGATGATAGGATCGTTCCACCACATTGACCGCCAGTCCGGCCTGAAAATTCATGGGCAGCTCCCATTCATCCGTTCCCTGATACGAGATAATCTTGTCATTGTTTCCGGTTTTGGTGGCATCGGGATCATAATAGATCATTAAATCCTGGCCCTGCATTTTCATGGCCGTGCCGAAATTGTAGAGTGAGGCCCCCAGCCGCAGACCGTGCCACTGAGTAATGAAAAGAGTCCCGATATCCAGCGCCATGGCCCGGCTTTCGCAATGGGCAATCTTCTGCTGGATATACTTGGCATTGAATCCCAAACTAAACCGGTCCGTCAGATTGAGGGCATAGGCCACCCCCAGACAGATATCGGAGACCTGAAACTTTTCACCGGTCCCCTCCTGCTGGAGTATGGTCCGGACATCCATATCCCCGGAATTCATAAAGGTGCCGGACAATCCGACCGCCCCGTAAACGCCCAGGGGCACGATGGCTCCGGCATAATTCAGATTGATGTCCGCCAGCCACTGAGTCCGGGAAAAAATCATCTGGGGCGTGGCCATACGGGCCAGACCGGCCGGATTCCAGTACAGGGCGGAGGCATCGTCCGCCAAGGCCACAAAAGCCCCCCCCAAAGCCGACGCCCGGCTGCCGATTCCAATCTCAAGAAAAGGAGCCGCCGTCGTCCCTACTTTGGTCATAGTCGATCCCGAAGCCTCCAAAATCAATCCGATCAGCAAGCCGATGATAATAAAGATTCGCATGGGTCCACCTCTACTTGATGATGGCAAACTTGCCGATTTTAGTTCCGACACCTTCCGCATCCACCTGGAATAAATACAGACCATAGGCCACATCCATCCCCTCCTTGTTGGTCAGATTCCAGGATTCACTTCCGTCCGTTACCGCGGCCTGATGCTCCAGCGTCGTCACCAGGAAACCGCGCAGGGTATAAATCCGAATGGTACACCGGGCCGGAAGGTGGATAAACTCGATTTTTCGTTCACCCCGGCCAAAACTATAGGGATTGGCCGCTTCCCATGAGGCCGACCCGACATAGGGATTGGGTACCACCGCAATTTTGTCCAGATCCGATTTAGCCCGACCCAGATCACTATCGGGACCCTTGACGTTGAATTCAAAACTCTCCAGATTCCGGAAGGGTTTGGTCACGCTAATCGAAATGGAATCACCCGCCACAGGCTCGATAAACTGATGGATGGTATCGACTTTGGCCGTAATACTGTAAGCGGCAATATAATTTTTGTCATCCGGCCCCTGCCCGAGCGAATCCCGGCCTAAAATCACAATCACATCACCGGGAGTAAACAGACTGTCATTATCGTAATCCATGAAATTAAAGCGGGCCGTATCGTTTTCGGTCAGGTTTTTAATCCAGAAATGAGTCGGTATTTCTTTCTGACCGAATGAGATCGGCAAGGATCGCCCCACCCGCTGATCACAAAAATAGATCCGATAATCGGCCGGATAGGTCACCTGACGTTTGGTATACAGGATACTGGGCTCGATCTGGAGCAGATAATCACTCCGGCTTGCCTGCCAGCCGCTAAGCGAATCGATCAGCCTGACGGAGGAATCATTATAGAGATGAATAGCTAACCCGTTGACGATCGGCATCTCCTGGCCGTAAACCCATAATTGTTCCTCGAACAGGGTTTTCTGCAGGGTCTGATCGATCAGGCTGACCATAGGCCGGGCCGCATCATGATAAGCGCTGGTTTCGCTGAAAACCAGCCGATAGGTATGCTGATCCGGAAGAGAATCGGGATCGATGATCTCCATTTCCATTGTCCCGGTAGCCACACCGAAAAACCGGATATCATTCAGTGACGGTTTAATATATCCGGCCGCGGGTGCGCGGGGGGTCACCATCACGGTATTCAGATCGAATTCCATTTCTCCGAACACATCCCCCTTGATAATCGAGGTACACTCGGTCGGGGTGATCCCGTCGATTTCCCCGGTCACGCTGGTATCTATCAATCCATAATCATAGCTGACAATGGCGTAATAATAGACCTGGCCGTTCTGGACATCGGTATCGATGTAGCTGTGACGCAATCCGCTGTCGGTACCCAGATCATATTTGATCCCGTTGATATCGATCGGATGGGGGCCATACCGGCCATCAACCTTATCGAACCGGGCCAGGGCTTTGCGGAATGTCAGATTGCCGTAGCTGTCGGTGATGACCCGTGATTCCAGAAAGTTGGCATCGGTCGATTTATAGATGGCATATCCCTCAAAATCATTCTGACCCAGGAATCGGTCATAGGAGGTCTCCGCTTCCGAATCCCAATACAGGGTCACCTTGCCGTCGCCGGGGACCGCTCTGACGGTCGGTTTTTTAGGGGGCTGGGCAAAGCGGTAATCGGCATCGTAGATCTGCTGAACCGTTTTCTTGTTGCGGACCAGATCGTCCCGATCCTCTCCGAACAGCAGGGCCATGGAAAAGCGTTCGGTCTGATCGGCAGCCAGCGGAAAGGATCCGGAGGCAAAAAACATCCCCAGATTGACGCCATTCAGCACATTCTCTCCGCTGCCCGGAGGAACGGCTTGTTTGAAGACATTCCAGTTCTGATCATCATCGATCAGCTCATAGTAATGGACACTGAAAATATTGAATCCGGTCAATCCGATCTGGTCGGATTCATCCGGATCGGTCTGATCGAAATCGGGTTCACCGGGAGTCGGCAATCCATCCCCTTCACCCTGATCGGAACCGGTATAATCGTCGTCCAGCGGCCCGATCCCGTCGCGTCCCAGATCATCATTCAGGGGTTCAGTCACATCCCAGACGCCATTTCCATTCAGATCGGAGAAAGCTTCCCAATCGCCGTCATTGTCGATTCCATCACTGCGGGATTCATCCACGATCCCGTCTTCATCATCATCCTTTTGATTGACCGAGTTGCCGGGACTCTCCAGAAATCCGTACCCGGCCACGCCGACCGGAGACCAGCGGTTGGGCGAACCGAATCCGTCACCGTCATAGGCATACGCGATATCCAAGCGGGTATCGTAAGCCCCTCCGTCATCGGAACTGTCGTCCGTCCCTCCGACCCCCCAGTCGATATACTGGGCGAAATAGGTACTGTCATAGCAGGTGGTCCCCTCGTTTTTTATCTCGTACAACCAGAAAATGCAATCCTCCGACAACACATGCGACCACTGGAATCCGCGGACCCGCACCTCCAGTCCGATCCCCCTCCGGCTGACATCGGTGGCGTCCGGATAAAAATCGGCATAGAACTCATCCGGATCATCATCCATCACATAAAAGGTTTCCAGATCGGCATTGCGGATTCCTTTGCCGAAGAACCCATTCCATTTGCCGCACCATCCGGGATCATCGGTTTCGTCCCGCTTGTCGGGCCAGCAGGAGGGCCAGGTGGTAGCATTGTCGCTCATAGCCGGTTCATCCTGAATGGGATTGGCATATCCCGGTAAAGGAGCCCAGCCGTAAACTCGGGTCTTATCCGGAGATAATTTGACAAACTCGCGGTAATTGGTTTCCAGCGGGTGGATCAGTTTACCGTTGCGGTCATAGGTGGAAACACTGACGGCCAAGGCCACTCCGTCCACATAAGAGTGCCCGCTGCCTTTGGGCCACTCCCCCGAGGGCTGATCGGGCCACAAGGCCACCTCGCCATGATTGCGGAACAGGGTCCGCACCAGGTTCCCGTCCATGATCCCCTTTTTGGTATTCTGAATATCGCCCACCAGATCTTTCTGCGCCAAGATGGTTCCGGTGGTTACAATACACCATAGCACTATCCATCCACCGATCAAATAAAATTTAGAATTCATAGCTTAACCCCACTAAGAATTTTCGCGGTGCCGAATAATAATCGGGCCTGGCATAGTACTCATCGGCCGTATTGGCTCCCCGTATCTTACCCGAGTATGAGGGCGCCAGAGTGTATCCCGCCCGGCCGGTATCACCGTAAACATTGATCTCGTTTTTCTGATCCAGCACGTTGTAAACCTTAAAAAACAGGCTCAGGCGATGCTTCATCACCTTGAAATAGCGGTAAGCATAGATATCCAGATTGGTATAAGCCGGTTTTCGGCCGGAATTCTCGGCCGCGGTCCTCTGATTCTGATAGGCCGGCGTATAGGGCAATCCGCTTCCGAAACGGGCAATAAAGCTCAGGTTATATACATCCAGATTTCCCACAAACAGGGATACATTCAGGGAATGGCGGCGATCCCAATCCAGCGCCACCATCTTCTTTTCACTCTCGATCGGGGGATCCTTCTGATTGTCCATCCAGACCGACTGCGGATCGGAAGCGTTCCCCTTGGCTACCTGGAAGGTATAATCCACACTCCCCCCAATCAGATTAAAGTGGCGGCGTTCCAGTGAAATGGTAAATCCTTTGACCATTCCATAATCCTGATTGATATACCGCGCATACTTGTCGTAGGTATCCTTTTTCTCCTGAATCTCAGTGGCGATCAGATCCCGGATATCCTTATAGAATGCCACAATGTCGACCGCATAATTGGTACTTAATTGCTGTTGAAGTCCAAACTCGTAAGTAATGGTCCGCTGGGGATTCAGATCGGCATTCCCTATCACCGGAAAGGATCGTACCGCTACCTCAAACTCAGAATTTTCATACAAATAACTGAAATTCGGAATTTGGAAAAAGTGGCCGTAGGAGATATGCAATACGCCCCGATCCGATACCGGATAGGCAATCCCCAGGCGAGGCGACCACTGATACTTTTTGGAAGCCGCCTTTTCGGGCGAGGTATCCGGATAGTTCAAATCGGACGGCACATTGCCATCCGGATCAAAATAATCGAAACGCAATCCGGCGTTGATAATGATCTCTTTAAATTCCATCTTGTCCTGCAGATAGCCGGAAAATTCGAGCGGCTGATGGGTATACCGATTGTTGAGCGGACTATTGCGGTCCGGGAGTGCCGGCTGCCAGCCGGTCTCACTGGCCACCATCACACTGATATACTCGTAGTCCAGCTTGTTCTGCCTCAATTCGATGCCGGTCTTGATCTGATGGATCCGGTTCAACTGACTGGTATACTCCAGTTTATGGATCCAGTTGGACGTCGTTCGGTCTTCCCGGTCATTCTTGGTGCCGGCCACATAAAAGGCCGATCCGGACGTGATGGTATGTTTGGTTTCCGACTGATAGCGGGAATCATACCAGTTGTCATACAATCGGTAATATCGATTGGTTTTCAGAAAAGCCAGTTTGTAGTCCAGAAAACTATTGGCCGAAAAGGTATGATTGAGCATCAGGGTGATGGCCTGGCTCCGCTGATGATAATCCACATCGCCCTCGGGATTGATCCGGTAATTATGGTCATACTCGCTATAATCCCGGTTTTGGGAAAGACCTTCGACCGAGAGTTTGCTGTTTCCTCCGATCCTGGCGGTCAGTTTGCCGTGGAAGGTCATTTGAAAATTATCGTTCATCGGAACATAATCATCGTCGCCGCTGCTGTTGATGATCCATTGTGAAGTGTCATCACTGGAGAAATTGGAGGAATCGCCGGGCATAAAACGCCGCTGTCCCCAGATATACCCGTTATCCTGATCGATCCGGCAGGCGGCGAAAAAGGTCAGCCGGTTCTTCCAGGAGGGAATAATCGGTCCGGTCAGGCTGAAATCCAGATTGTAATCGTTAACGGGATTGAAATGATCCTTATGCCAGAAGATAGCGGTATGATCGGTATAATAATCGCCGCTGTAAAGACTCAGATTCAGATGATAGTTTTCGCTGCCCTCTTTGGTGACAATATTGACGACGCCGGACATAGCCTGGCCGTATTCGGCATTGAAGGTGCCGCTGATCACATCCAATTGTTCGATCACATTCTTTTCGACTTCGAAGGCCGGCTGGCCGGAAAAATTATCATTGATCGAGATTCCATTCATCATATAAACCACTTCTCCGCCGCGCCCCCCGCGGAAATGCCCGTCCACCACCCCGGCCTGCAGATTGACCACATCCTGAAAGTTTTCGACCGGCAGACTCCCGATCACATCCGAGCCTATATTGGCCGAGGTAGAGGTTAAATCCTTCTGAATCAGCTTTTTTTCCGCCGTCACCACCACTTCCTTGCCGATATTCAAAGCCTGCGTCGGCAGACTGAAATCCAGACTCTGGGTTTTATCGACCATGACCTGAATCTGTTTGACCGTCCTAGCCTGATACCCGATCATAAAACACCGGACCGAATAACTTCCGGGCGGTAGATTGATAATATAATAGAAACCATCCGGATCGGAGGCGGCACCCATCTGCTGGCTCAGCTTCGATTCGACCCCGTTGATCCACTGGCTTTCAATCAGGATATTGGCTCCAATCAGCGGTTCTCCGGTCTCCTGGTCGGTGACCCGTCCCGAAATCTTGCCGGTGGTCCCGGCCCGTAACCCGCTAATAACCGCCAGACTGAATACAACGATTACCCAATAGTTCTTCATCGACCTGTTCCTTTATCGGAAAACTGATCGGAATAAGCCCCTCCATCCGTAAATGGAGGGGCTTGAATCCTCATTTAAGAAGCAACATTTTGCGAGTCGAAACGGTATCATCGGTCTTGAGGACATAAAAGTACATCCCGGTGCCTACCGGCCGCCCGTGTCGATTGGTTCCGTCCCACATCAACGTATAACGGCCGCTGCTCTGATAGGCCGACACCAGCTGATTGATTTCCTGTCCCAGCATATTGTAGATCTTGAGACTGACCTGTCCCGGACGCGCCAGATTATAGGAAATCAAGGTACTCGGATTGAATGGGTTGGGATAATTCTGAGACAGGGTGGTCACCTTGACCGGCCGATGCTCGGTATCATCGACGCCCGTCACTCCACTGATCACCTCACAGGTGAAATCATCAAAATAGGCCTTCCCGGTCACATTGTGCCATAATCGGGCCCGTACACTCACCCGGTTGGCTTCCGCCGGCGATTCTCCCTCAAACTCAAAATATCGCCAGTCCATCTGGGCACTCGTCTGCGGAACGATCCGGAAATCCTCTCCCCGAATCTCCGACCAGTCCGTCCCTTCCCGATGCCACGTCAGCGTAAATCCTATCCGCTGGCTGTCGTCAGGATCCACCGGCGTTCCATCCAGCTTCACCCATACCCCAAACCGATAGGTCTTCCCGCCTCCGTTCGCCGGCAATAGATTGCGGTCCGAGATCGCCACCACTTCCGTCTCCTTGCCGTCCAGATCCATCACCTTCAAACTATATTTCCCACTGTGCGCTGCATCCTCACTCACCGTGGTCCGGCCATAACTGATATCACCGCCCATCATCTTGTCTACCCAGTAAAACCACCCTTCCGGCATGTTCAGATTACAGTTGTATATATCACCGCCGATCCAGTTGTCCGCCACCTCATGACAGATAATGTCGTCCAGCATCATCGTTCCGCTGCCGCCGCTCTTCATCCGAAAGGTTATCACCACCGAGTCGCATATCGCAGGCAACACGATACTCTGGCTGTTCACCAGCTTGCTCCAGTCCGAGGTGCCCGCCGCTATATCCAATACAATATCCTGGCCGAACAGCTTGGCACCGCCGCCGTACAAACTGTACACCAGCTCGCCGCCGCCCACCAGGTCCTGCGTCTTGACATATCCGCCAACCTCGATCTCTTTGCCGCTGTCCCAGCCCGTGGTCGAGTTCCACTGCCACCCCTTGATGCTGTGACCAAATGTCCAGCCCGGCTGACTCGTCGCTCCCGCCGTCTTGCTCAACAGCAAACTCTTGTCCTCCGACCGATAATACTTCGACGTCCATTCTCCTTTGCTCTGGCTGTCCTGATCATTGCTGAATACCCAGCCCGCCGGGACATCGCTCATATCCAAATCGCCATTGACGATGATATCCTGCTGGTTCGGATCCACCACCTCACAGGTGAAATCATCAAAATAGGCCTTCCCGGTCACATTGTGCCATAATCGGGCCCGTACACTCACCCGGTTGGCTTCCGCCGGCGATTCACCCTCAAACTCAAAATATCGCCAGTCCATCTGTGCACTCGTCTGCGGAACGATCCGGAAATCCTCTCCCCGAATCTCCGACCAGTCCGTCCCTTCCCGATGCCACGTCAGCGTAAATCCTATCCGCTGGCTGTCGTCAGGATCCACCGGCGTTCCATCCA
>JAGOEH010000103.1 GCA_017997825.1 Candidatus Delongbacteria bacterium
GGATTGCGCAGAGTAGTCCCAGATCGAACAGAATTGCACCGGCACTTTGTTCATAGAGTGATTCCCTCAGGTATTTGATATTCATTCCGAATCGGAACGTTCCCTTTTTCAGGCCTGCCGTCAGGATATAAAGCTGGTGACGATCCTTGAAATGTCCAATCAATTCTCCATTCAGATTCCGTTCTTCGATATCCGAAATCCGGTATTCAAAGTAGCTGAGGCCGAATTTGATGCCCTGGTTCTGCAAGACGAGGCCGGCGAATGCCTGTTCCCGATCGAAGGGAAGCCGGCTATAAGAAACGGCCGCATGATAAGGATTGAGCCAGGACACGGCGGCCGGGTTACTGAGCAGGGTTTCATTGGAAAAGCTCAAGATCGATCCATTGCCGGATGACAGACTGGCGGCGCCGATCGGGAATTGCAGGAACCGGGCGGTATAGGTTTCCGCCATAAGTGCCATCGACAGGCTGATCCAGATCAGGACTATTCGTTGGGTCATGGGATATCCAATCAATTCATCACCACGATTTTGTTAAAAACGGGTTTGGAATTCTGAGAATGGGCGGTTTTAAGGATATAGAAATAGACACCGTTCGGAACCTGTTGGCCCTGATCATTTCGGCCATTCCATAGTACAATGTGCCGATCGCCGGCTGGGAAGAGCTGGTTGACCAGATGCCGAACCGGTTTTAGTGCGTTATCATAAATGACCAGTTCCACTTCATCTTCCCGGGCCGTGGCAAACACAATCTGGCAATCCTGTCCCTGAACCGGAGAAAAGGGATTGGGAAAACTGTAGGTCGGTTTGATGTCAACCGACGTGACCGGAAAGCTGGTTTTAAAAAAATTAAAGGAACGTCCTTGATTGACGGTATATGCCAGGCCATTATTGGTACCGATCCACAAGTGGAAGTCCATCGCAAGCAAGGATGCGATATAATCATCCGGTAATCCGGAGCTTTTATCGAAAAACCGGAGGGAATCGGTCACAAAATTCCAGGCAAACAATCCATGATCTGTTCCTACCCACAGGGTTGAGTCTTGGGCGGCCAACGCCAAGGGTGCGATATAGTCAAAGTGATCGACCGATTGCCAGTTCTCTCCTCCATCAGCGGAATAAGCCAAGCCGTCTTTTTCATTCTGGCCGCCGGAACCGGTACAGGCGGCAAACAGGTATTTTTGACTGTTCCATGAATGGACAAAAAGTTCCCAAATCTGGCTGCCGGGAAAGCCGGGGGTAATCGGAAATCCATAGGATACGAACGTTTTTCCCCGATCGGTTGATTTTTTCAGACCGGCGGCCGTACCAAGCCAGATTATGCCGTCTCCATCCACTTTAACCGTCAGGGCGATATTGTTAAAATCATTCAGATAGTCATAATTTTTATTAGGCGGGTAGTCACGGGTTGGATAATGATCATTGGCGGTATCGGAATCGGGGATAATAACGGTCCACACGCTGTCGGAAAGGGATTTGCGGAGCAGATTCCCCCGCAGATACGCCGAAAAAACCGTTGAATCCAAGAACGCGACATCCATTCCGATTTTTTGAGGAAACTCATCCGCAAAGAGAATGGATTGATGGGTCCATTCCGTCTGAGCGGCGGAACGGATAAAAGGGCCGGTTCCGACCGGTACGGCCGCATCAAATCCGCTGTAATCGCGCAGATACCCTCCAAAGGCATAATAAGTGTCCTGGTGCATACCCATCGCAAAGATATACTGATTGATTTGATCGTAATCGAGATGGTATTCCCAGCTGTTTCCGAGGTCCAAGGTCCGGCCTAATCCTGCGCTGGTAAGGACCCACAAAGCGGTACCATCATAATAGAGTTCGAATATGTCATTGGACGGAATGTCGGAACCGGCTGGTTTGCGGTTAAGAACAGGATGGGGGGAATGGAAACGATGGGGTAGTTTCAGATCGCTCCATGGCCCGGCAGTAACCTGAATGATGAGTAACAGTTCCAGTCCAATGAGAATCCATACATTTTTTTTCAACAACGCACACCCATCCTTTGCTGAATGATCATCAGGCGATAACCCGATCCGAATGGAATCAGTTTCCTGATATCCTGTCAGTAACCGTCCGATTGATATCGGCGCAAATTTTGTCGATGAACTGAAGCAGCTGCTCAACTTCGCTCTGGATCGGATCCTCGGTTTTGGATTTAATAAAGCTCTGATTGATGAGAATATTATAGCGGGATCCGAAGGCTGAAGCGTGAATCAAATGTGCTGCCAGGCCTAAATCGGAGATTGCTGAAGGATTGCATTCCTGAGCAATATCGATTACGATTTCCGCCAGGGTGGTGCAGATTTTAATGACTTCCAGCGGGGTGATGCAAGCCTGTTGAAGGATTTGTTTGCGTTTTTCTTGGTCGGATTCCGCCTCGGATGCCAGGATTTTGCCATTCTTCAACAGAATCGATAGCACTTCCGCATCCAAATCGATGGAATCCATCAAGAGGCGATGGATGACCTGGAGTTTTCTCCCATAACCGGTGTATTGGTGATGCAGATGGTCGTATTTCTTTTTACTGAGGGTGATCTGGATCACCATGGTGATCAATGAGGCAGCCATAGCCGCATTGTAAGCGGCAGCCGATCCGCCGCCGGGTGCACGATGTCCCAACGATAATACCCGGCAGAAATCCTGCAGGCTCTGTTCGCGGAAGGAGGGCACCAATCCGGCTAGGTGGGTTTCGTATAGCTGATGGGAGTCGAATTTTCCGAAGGTATCCAGACCCATACTCATGATCGCCAGCTGGATCAATTCGCTTTCAGGCAAAATCTCTTTTATCTGCTGGGCATCCGCCAGATTCTGGCCGGCTTCGAGCAGGCAGAGACGAGGAATACAGCCGACAACCTCGGCGCCAATATAATAAAGATTGGAGCTGAGGGCCTTGGCCACGGTTTTATGGAAAAGTATCCAGATCTGACTGTCATCACAATAGGGTATTTCAAACATGATTTGGGAGGCCTGATGCTCGGGGCGGAATATCCCCCGCCAATAGTAATCAAGACAATCAGCAAATTCCGGCTCCAAATCCTTGGAAAACTGCTGAACGATTTTCTCACGCCGGGTGTTGAAAGTCAGGTTCAGGAACAGGTGGGGGACGCCATAACCGATGACCAAATGAATCGCCTGGGTCGTCTGTTTTTCACAGCCGCATTCGTTCAGATCTGCCAACCAGCCCGGATCGGGAAATAGCGCCAGACAAGCCTCGGCGGCTTTATTCTTGGGATTCCGATAAATCCTGAGATCCAGTTGCTGCGACGCTGAATCGGTCAACATCCGTTCATAAGCTTTCAACTCATCCTGATAAACACCGCTGATGACAAACAGGTTGAAACAGATTAAATCCGGCTCGGCATGATTTTTAATTTCAACCATAAAATTGGCGCTGGTCAACAAAGCATTCAACAGATGGTGAGGCTCCCCCATCAGCGTGAAATAGCCGACCTGTCGATCAAATTGGATATGGGTATCCGCCAGAACAATTTCATCCTGTGAGGCAATCACCGATCGAACGGTATCCCAGCGCGAGGGTTCAAGATAGGCATGAACAACCACCTGGCATCCCAGCAGAGGCCGTTTAAAATGAAACAACATAAATAATTATAATCAGGCGGTTAACGTATTAATATACTTAGAAATCCTTGATTTATGCCGATCAACGTTATTCTTATGAATGACGCCTTTTTTGGCGGCTTTATCCAGCATCGAAAAGAGCTTATTAGCCACCGGAACAGCATCCTGTTTGACGGTAACCGTATGCAGGCGCTTGGTGACTGTCCGGATGCTTTTTTTGATGACATGGTTTTTGAGTTTGGCTTTTAAATTGGTTTTGATACGCTTTTTGGCTGATTTATGATGTGCCAAGTGGATTCCTCCTGTTTAAGGTGAAACAACGTAAAACTATTTCATCTCATGACGATTCGCTTCCGTAATATACTTTTTTTTTAATCATTGTCAAGTCAATTCTTCAGTGATTCGACTTTTTCGGGGTATCGGAAGCCACTATTTGGTAAGCATTTCAAAAACACCATCCCAATCCTGAGCCGGGGGAGCCGATCGATAACCGTTGCATCGCTCACGATAAAGCGCAATGACAGGATCATGGGGATAGCTTTTCATCAGGATTTGAAAGGCGGTTTCAGCCCCTGTCCAGTCGCGCCGGTGATACGCTTCCAGTGCCTCATGATAACGCCGACACAACTGAAGAAGTGCGATATCTGCATCCTCACTCTTTTCCATCAACTCATAAACCTTGACCGGCCTGGATTTCCCTTTGACCCGAATCAGATCCAGTTCCCGGATCACAAACTCATTTTTTAATTCTCGGGCAGTGAATTCCGAAATCATAATCCGGCTGCCGTACTGTTTGTTGGCTCCCTCCAGCCGAGATCCCAAATTGACCGCATCACCGATCACCGTGTAGTTGAAGCGGGTGGCCGATCCCATGTTGCCGGCGATCATTTCTCCCGTATTGATTCCGATCCGGGTCGGATAGGATGAGTCCCGCTGAAGGGCTTTCTGGATTTCCAAAGCACACCGGCATGCCTTGACCGGATGACCGGGTAGTTCCAGCGGTGCGCCGAAAACTGCCATCACCGCATCCCCTTCATACTTATCCAGCATCCCTCCATGCTGCAGAATAATCTGGGTCACCCGATTCAGGTAGTGATTCAAACTCTCCACCAGATCAACCGGATCCCGCTGTTCCGATATCGACGTAAATCCCTGGATATCGGAAAAAAATACGGTACAATACCGCTTTTCTCCACCCAGCTTAAGCATGTCTTGCTTTTTCAATATGATTTCGACCACCGACGGCGCCACATAATGACTGAACGCATCCTTGATTTTACGTTTCTCCTTTTCCTCCCGACGGTAATTATGGATGCTGATCACCAAAAAATAAGCAATAATTAATAAGGATGGAGATAACAGTGAATACCAGATGTTAAGACGACTGAATACCCAATAATTTGCGATCAGGTTGAAGGTAAACAATCCCAGCGACGTGGCCCCCAACCACAGGGTTTTCATTCTCCGCAATCCCCATACCATCAGAAGCGTGATCCCCATCCACCATAGCAGATTCTGAATAATGGTAGCTTCTTTAAGGAATCTTTTATTGACAATATTATCAAATATGTTGGCGTGAACCCCTACCATGGCATAGCGGGGTTCATAGGGAGTTGGATTATAATCATGGGTTCCGGTCGCCGTCAATCCATAGAATAGGATCTTCTTTTGGAAGTAGCGTTCATCGATATCGCCCAGGCCGATGATATGGATCGGATCGTAGAAAAAGAGCGGATAGTCCGAAGAGTTGATCGTCCGATCGGATAGATTTTTCATGCAACGCCTGAAAACGGCTGTATCTTCGATTGGATAGCCGCTTAGGAAGCGGGAGAGATCCCAATCCGGGTGGTGATGGATCATGGAATGATACTTGACATTGAAGAATATCGATTGGACGTCGGCCTGTTTTTCGGGAGGTAAATCGGTCAATTGAGCGAATTGGTCAAACCTCAAACCGGGATCATCATTCAAATAGAACTGAGCGATCGATGCCGCTTGAAGCAGCCACAAACAGGTATCAATGGCTCCCAGCCGACGCACCATATTCGATACCTCCGGTAATTGACGGAATTCCGTATCATTCTCCAAAAGATCAGGATTCTCAGCGGCCAACCGCTTTAATTCACGGAGTTGGATATGGCGGATCAGTTGTTTGACGACAACATAAGGGATATGAGGATAGGTTTCCAGATAGGGTCCCATCCAATTGATCAGCAACAGGCCCTTAGAGGTGATGGGGATCTGCAGGGTATCCCGCTCCAGGGCGATCTCCACCTGATGGGGGGTGACGACTCGGACTGCGGATACCGGCACTCCCATGTCATCCAGGGCCATCATAAATCCCAGCGCCAGATAGGCCCGCCCTTGGTACTGATAAAAAAGAGGATAATGACGGACCGTTCCATCCACGTCGGGTAAGATCTGGGCAAAGGCCGTTCCTTTGGCCACTTCAGCAAAATAGTGCAGTAAAGGGGACGCCTCATTCGCCTTTAAAAAGGATTGCATGGGAGGGGTTACGGGCAGGCTGAATCGCGACTGATGGTCAAACGATAGTTTGCGATTGGTTTTATAAAAATCATAGTATTCGGGTTCACCTTCACCCGATTCATCGCTGTAGGCAAATATTTGGGGGAGAAAAACAAAGCGGCTTGTGTTCAGCGCCTCTTTCATCAATTCATCGGAATTGGATTTTAATCGCTGGAGTTCCTGGATGGTGAAACGGGTCTGTTTTGTATCGGCCAAACGGTCATAGTCGATGACATTGCGGGATGGTTCGACCAGAAAGATATCGAATCCGACGGATTGGACTCCCAGATAGTGAAGAATGTTGATCAGAAGGGCATGTTTTTCATAGGGCCAACTCCAACGGCCCTCATTTTTCAGGGATTCGGTATCAATATCGATAATGGCGATCCGGGGATCGATAGTCAGGTTTCGCCGTAACTGATACCGATAATCCAGCAGTTTCAATTCCAGCAGATGGATCGGTTCATTCAGGGGTTTAAGCCAGGTCAGCAGGCCCATGGCGGTCAGCAGCAGCGCCATCATCCCGATCAGATGCAGGGAGGATTTTCTCTCGCTGACGGATTTCAAACCGAGTGTCCTTTGCCTGAATCGCTGATTTGAGACAGTTCGGTGGGATAGGGATGAAAGAACCGCTGGTCAGCCAGATAGGGTTCCTGAAACCGGATAATCCAGGATTCCATCATATGGGTACAGACACTGAGCGGAAGCTTACCCTGACGGTATTCCTCGAGGCAATCCAGAAAATAAGCCTTTTCATCCGCTGTCAGCCGGTCGGAGAAATATCCCATAGTATGCATCAGAACGTTGATAATGGAAGGGGTTCGAGGCGGATGGAGAAACGCCAGGCTGAAATGAGCGGCGTAAGAGTGAATCACATCCGACCAGACGTATTGTTCAGGATTGGCGACAATCCTTCCCAAGAGACGCAGTTGCGTGATACTGTATGCCATCAACAGGTATTTATGGTCGGCGTGAAACTGAACCAGTTTTCCCATACTTCCTTTTTCCTTCAACTCACGCAACAGAGCCATACTGTAAAGACGGGTCAGGAAGTGTTCCCGAAGTTTAAAATTGGTCAGGCGGCCTTCATCCTCGATAGCCAGATGTGAATAGCGATCCAGCACCTGCCGGCCAAAAAAGCCGGTGGTTTTTCCAAGGACGGGCGAATCCGGTTTGGGGTTGTAAAGCTTGACGTCATGCAGGCCGCAGGATGGCGACCGGCTTTTAAGAATAGCACCGTCAATCTCCGGCAACTGATCCAGACGCCGGCGGCAGTATTGGATCATGGTATCCGTGATATCCAATCCGGTTGAAGGCTGGACCAGGCGATCCCCGTCAGCATCTCGCACCACGCGGATCGGGGGTCTCGGTATTCCCAGATCGATATCGGATTCGGGACAAAGAGGAATAAACTCAAAGTAGTTCTTGAAACGGGAAATCCAGGGATCGGAGATCATGCTTCCATCCCATCGGCAGGCTTCGAATTCAAGGCATCGGCTCACCAATACCCGAGGACTGATCCGGATAGCGTTCGATTTGGATTTCATAAATTTTTATCACTCCCATCATGGTTGGCTCCGGTGGTCAAGGCCATCGGGACCGAACACGCTTCAGCCGGACAAGGAGGAACGGTTTACTTATTGGATGGTAATCCAGCCGCTCGAGGAGACGGAGGCTTTAGCGGGCAGATACATGGCTTCACCCCGGATCGGGGGAAGTACAAAATGTCCCGGAGTAACCGCCCGCAATCCATAGTAAAACTTGACCATTTTGCCCTGCTGGAAGTCGCCGAACAGGATCAAACGGTCATCGCGGATATCCAGATACTCCGGATTGAACGTATTCTCAGGATTCATCCAGCTAATCGCTTTTCGTGACTGGAGCCTGGGATTTTCAATCTCGAATCCGGCCGGAATCATATCGATAACGGCGACATGGTCCAGATCATCATACAGAGGCTGGATGCTGATTTCGGCGATAACCAGTTCCCCATGAGAAAACTGCTGATACGGAACGGCGGCTCCATCCTCGTTGAGATATCGGCGCCGTACTACTAGATCATGATCGAACTCATCCACCCGGAAGGAGGAGGGAATCCCTTCAGCCGACCATTGATAATAGCAGGTTCCACGGCCGGAAACGGACAGATGAAGGGATTGGCCGCCCCAATTCCCGGCTTGGACCATCTTGCCTTTGGCGTCGAAGGAACCAAGGGGGGTATCATTCAGGACTATTTTGCCCTGAAATTCGGGCGGCTGCTGCTGCCGAACCATTTTGGCCAGCGATAGAAAAGCCCAGGCATTTTCCTGGGTATTACCCCAGCGGCCGTTTCGGTCCGCCGCCTGGTTAAGGTTTTTTACCAAAACCGGAACGCCGGGATGACCGGGATTGATCTGGGAAAGAATATCAAGGATAATAGCCTGGGAGCGAATCGGCGAATTGAAATTTCCGCCACTCTCGGAAGACTTGGACGGGGCCGGTTTGATAGTGGCGGGGATCATGGATAAGGCGACCGTAGCATCGCCGGAAACAGCGAAGGCTCCCGCTAGTTGAAAGACAGAATAATCGGTCAATTGGCGGCTCAGCGAATTTTTCATATACAACATGGTACTGCGTTCAGGCTTTCCGGCCAGTGCCAGGACATAGACCGCGTAAACTGCGGTTTCCATCGCCCGGGAATCCCGGAGCTGGAAATCGCGGGAATACTGGCGCAGGGCATCCAACATCCGGTTATAGACCCGATCGGATACGCCATGACCGGCCTTTCGGGCTTCCACCAGAAAATGAGAGGCGAAAACCGATCCCCAGTTATTGACGTAATCCCCTCCCGGCCAAAAGGAAAAAGCTCCTGATTTCAACTGCATACTCTCCAGTTTCTTAATCCCCTCCTCCAGAAAATAGTCAGCCCCGTTTTTCTTGAACAGTTCGGGTTCGGCCAGTTGAGCAATGTCATCAAAATAAAGCAATGGAAAGAGTTGGGCAGTGGTTTGTTCGAGACAGCCATGCGGGTACTGAAGTAAGTACTGCAGGCTCCGGCTGAAACGGACAGCGGGTAATCCGGACAACACAAGTCTAAAATCGGGTGTTCCTTCCACCCAATCCCCGGGCAGGGTCAACGTCACCGGATGGGCCTCATCCAGAGAGCCGCCGCCGGTCAGGCTGGTAAAAGGGACCGGAGAACGAAGCGGTAATGATTCTTCGAGACTGGTTTGTTCACCGTTTCCCTCGGCTTGAAGCGACAGTTTGATGATTCCGCTGGAATGACCTGCCTTCAGGGAGAAGACCAGGCTGGATTCCTGTTTATCATTCAAACGGATAGATTGAGTGGTTGGGTTCATAATATGGACAGGGCCTTGAGAGGTTAGGCTGACCTGGAACTCACCGGATTTTCCGGTGGCATTGTAAATGGATACCGGAATCCGGCATTCATCCTGATAAGCCAGGAATCGAGGGAAGGTCGGCCGGATGACAATCGGATCGCGAACGATCAATTTTTTTTCGGCGGCACCGAAATTATCATTCTGAGAAGCGGCCGCCATAATTCTCAGGGTGCCGTTAAACTGGGGAAGCTTCAGACGGAATGTCCCGGCTGATGATGGTTCAGCCTGGATGATTCCCGACCAGAATGCCACCGGTTTGATGCGCTGAATCGAAACCGGGGAGAGATGTTTCTTACGCCGGGCTTCCAGATCAAGATCTCCGGCTGATGAAAGAGGACTGATCTCCGGTAGCAATACGGCATAGTTATCATAGGAATCAATCAACAATCGTTTTTTTCCATAAAAAAAACCATGGGCATCCGGAGTCAGAAAATCGGTTAACTGCAGAATTCCCTCATCGACGGCCGCAATGGTCAGATAAATGGGGCGACGTGTTTTGCTTTCCACCCGATAGCCGATCGTCAATTCTGAATTGGGCCGAATCTCGGCCGGGGTGTGCAGCTCGATTTTCATCCGGTGCCGATCGGTATTGACATGCAGCGGAGCCACGCCAAACGCCCGAACCGGGGATTCCGGCTCGGCTTTGTCGACCGACTGGATCACATAGGCCGCCACATAAACATTCGGTTTGTATTCATCCATCACCGGAATCTCAACAACCGCCGTATTTTCCGTCATATTGAGTATCTTATGATACAGAACTTTCTCCCTTTCAACGGTAATCAGCAGCTTACCGCCGAAAGGGGATTTAATCTGAACCTTGGCTTTTTGGTTGACCTGGTAAGATTCTTTTTCAATATCGATTTCGATCCGGCCCGGATTTTCCATCGCCCAGGGAGCATACCCCCATCCGCTGGCGTAAAACTCGACCGAGGCGGCGGCTCCCGACTGCTTATCCCGGGCATAGACTCTGAATTTTCCATAGTCATCCGGTTTGATCGTGACCGAGAGAGGGTGATCACCCGAAACCAGAGTCAAGTGATCCACCAATTCTTCATGCTGTTCCGAACAATACTTATACTGACCGGTATAGTCATCACGCCGCAGAACGGATTGCCAGACAATCCGGTAGAAAAAGAGATCGATATCATGCCCGGAAACCGTTTCTCCCTGGGGATTGACGACCACGCATTCCAACCCGGTCGGCTGATGAGGGGTTTCATAGCCTTCTTGGAGCTTTCGGAGACCGATAT
>JAGOEH010000104.1 GCA_017997825.1 Candidatus Delongbacteria bacterium
CGGTTTCCTCGTCGCGGCCGGAGTCCGTCTCTCAGTCAACCTCCCAGCCGCAATCCCCACCCCAACCCTTGAGAATTGTCATGATCAGCCCCGAATGTGTTCCGCTGGCCAAAACCGGGGGATTAGCGGATGTAGTCGGCGCTTTGCCGATCGCTTTAAAGCGGATGGGACACGATGTCAGAGTTGTTATTCCAATGTATGGTTCAATTTCGCAGGAACGCTACCAGATCGAACCCTTCATGAACTCAATGGGGGTTTGGATGGGCGATACCCTGGAATGGTGTTCGGTCTATAAAACGAAATTAAGTGAAGGGGTTCCGGTTTATTTGATTGCCTATGATAATTATTTCAAACGCCCCGGATTGTATCATGATGCTGATTTTAACGATTATCAGGACAATCCGAGACGATTTGCATTCCTGACCCGGGCCGGGCTGCAATTATGCCGGGATATTGCGTTCAAACCGGATATTCTGCATATCCATGACTGGCAGACAGCCCTGGGATCAGCCTATCTGAAAATCTGGCATTGGGACGATCCGATTCTGGGGGATACGGCCAGCCTGTTGACAATCCATAATATCGGCTATCAGGGGCGATATCATTCCGACACTATGAATTATCTGGGATTGGGATGGAGTAATTTTGTGCCGGAAAAGTTCGAGGATTTCGGTCAGATCAATATGCTGAAGGGGGGCATTTACTATGCCGACATGGTCAATACCGTCAGTCCGACCTATGCCAGGGAAACCCTGACATCGGATGAGGGTTATGGGATGTCGTCCTTTCTGCAACGGAAAAGCATGAATTACATTGGAATTCTTAACGGCGTCGATTATGAGCAATGGAGTCCGGAAAAGGATTTGCTGATACCGGCCAACTATTCGGTCGACAGGATGCAGGGAAAAGGGATCTGCAAAAAGGCACTGCAGGAGAGAATGAGACTCGATATCAAGCCTGACGTTCCAGTGATAGGGGTAGTCAGCCGCTTTGTGGCTCAAAAAGGATTGGATCTGCTGGCGGAATCCCTCTCATCCATAGTGGAAGCCATGCAGGTTCAATTTGCGATCCTGGGCTCAGGGGACAAGGGACTGGAGGGATACTACCAGGAACTGACCCGGCGCTATGCGGGGAGAATCGGAGTCAATATCGGATATAACAATGAATTGGCTCATTTAATTGAAGCCGGCAGTGATTTTTTTATTATGCCGTCCTTATATGAACCGTGTGGATTGAATCAAATCTATTCGTTACGGTATGGGACCTTACCGATTGTCCGGGCGACCGGTGGATTGGATGATACGGTCATCCAATATGATGAGGGGACGGGTGAGGGAACGGGGTTCAAATTCGGTGAAGCCGGTTCCAGCGCCATCTATTATGCTGTAGGCTGGGCCGTCAGCACCTATTTTGATCGAAAGCCCCATCTGGAGCGCATGATTCGGCGGGCCATGGAGATGGATTATTCATGGGACCGGAGCGCTCATGATTATGTCAAGGCTTATCAGCAGGCCATCCGGAATAAGCAGGACTATAATCGGCAATATCTGGTTTAGGCTGTTTCAGGACAAAAGCGCTGATTCGATTTCGTCAATGGATTTGGGAATCGGACGCCCCAAGACCCGGCATCCGGTTGGTGTGACGACGACATCATCTTCGATTCGGATGCCGCCGAATGTCCGATAATCATCCAATCGGGAGTATTGGATAAACTCGGTAAACCGTCCGGTGGCGCGCCAGTGATCGATCAGCGCCGGGATAAAATAGAGTCCGGGTTCCACCGTCAGGACATAGCCGGGCTGGAGTGGTTTGGCCAGACGCAGATAGGATAGACCGAACTGTCGGCTGCGTTGGATCTGGTCATTGTATCCGACCCGGTCTTCACCCAGATTTTCCATATCATGGACATCCAGTCCCAGCATATGGCCCAGGCCATGCGGAAAAAAGAGGGCATGAGCCCCGGCCATAACGGCTTCCTCGGTATTCCCCTGCATCAGACCTAATTCCTTCAATCCATCCACGATTACCACGGCGGCCTCGAGATGAATATCCCGATAGGGTATGCCGGGCCCAATCCGCCGGATGGCATGGAGCTGGGCCTGAAGAACCACCTGATAGATATCCCGCCGGCGGGTTGAGAAACGTCCTCCCACCGGGTAGGTTCGGGTGATATCCGAGGCATAGAATTCCGGGGATTCCGCGCCCATATCCATCAGAATCAAATGACCTTGCCGGAGTTGATTTTCGTGATGGGTGTTATGGAAGACCTCCCCATGAATCGTCAGAATCGGGGCAAAGGAGTAGGTAGAGCCGAAATCGGCCACACATCGGTCCAATCCAGCCAGAACCTGCTGTTCGGTTTTCCCGGGCCGGATGGTGGAAACGGCGGTTTGAACCATGGCATAGGAAATCTCCAGAGCTTTTTCGATCTGATCGATCTCGATCCCGGCTTTAACGGAGCGTTGTTCAATCACGGCCTGGACCAACCGGGAGGAAGATGATTCCACCACCGTCAGCGGATTCAGTTCAAGCCATTGGGAAATGAGGAGTTTTATCCGATCCTGGTAGGGGGGTAGGAAATGGATCGGCGCCTGATCGGCACGGGCAGAATCGATTCGGGATTTCAATTCATCCCAGGCGATCACGCCGCTCAGTCCGGCCCAGGCGGCTTTATCAGCCAGAGACGGCTGTTCCCCGGTCCATATAATATCATCGATGGTCAGCTCTTCCCCGACCAGCCATTCCTGCTCACGATCCAAATCACACCAGACAGCCAAATGGGGTTCGGCCAGTCCGAAATAGTAGAGAAAACTGCTGTCCTGTCGAAACGGATAGGTGTTTTTGGGATAGTTGCGCGGGGTTTCCTCGTTACCGACCCACAGAATCATCCCTTTATCCATTTTCTGAGCCAATGCGTTGCGTCTGGCCTGATAAATTTCCGGATTATACATAGTCCCTCCCGAGGTTTGGGGTAAACCCGCCTGATGTGATGCACAACGAAGTTGACGGTGTCTATCAATATAAAGCCGAGTGGGATGAAAGGCAAGACAATTTCCAAAAAATTTATTACTTGACAACCATGATTTTCCATGCTATGATTAAATTACTAAACTAATTTCTTTGTATCACGGGATCCATGGACAGCGATGAGACGGCATCGGTTGACGTCGGCATGACGTTGATCTATCCCGGGATCTTACCGTGATGATCGGCTGGATTAAGCGGAATTCGGACTCAATGTCCGCCCGGGAGAACCAGCCCGCTTAACCTTAATCAAGGAGTACCTGCATGAATAAGGAACGGGAGAAGAATCAGCCGGCAGATCCGACGCAGGAAACGACTGAAAGTATTGACAAGGTTCGGGATATTCTGTTCGGCAACAACATCCGGGATTTTGAGAAGCGTTTTTCCCGGTTAGAGGAGCGTTTGCAGAAGGATATTCAGGAATCGCGGGATGAAGTCAATCGGGCATTCAAGACCTTAGAAGCCTTTACCAAGGAAGAGATCCAGATTCTGACGGGATTGGTCAAGCAGGAAAGTGATCAGCGGCAAGAGGCGATCCGGAAGCTGCAGCAATCGATCGAGGAGTTGAGAGACCGCTTGAGCCGGCTGGATGATCAGCAACAGAAGAATCAGGCGGAGATAAGGCAGCAGTTATTGGCGCAACGCCGGGATCTGAGTGAAGAGACTCAGCGGGTCAATTCCGAACTGAAAGAACAGATCCGGACCGAATCAGCGACCTTGAGCATGAATAAAACGGATCGAAAGGCGTTGGCCGGGATGTTTACCGAGATGGCAATTTTTTTGAGTCAGGAACCTGAAACACCTCGAAACGACTAAGTCATGGAAAATGAAAAACCCTTGAATTCGGAATCTGAAAAGGAGCATCTGTCGATGGAGTCCGCATCCGATTCGTGGGATCAGTTGCGGCATTTAATCCTTGAACCGGAACAAGCCCAGCTGGAGGAATTGAACCGACAATGGAACGATCCGTCGGTAATGGCGGTCAAGGTGGGGCAGGCCCTTCCGAATGCCATTCAGATCGGTCTTGAGCAGGACAATCGGCTGGATGAAGCCTTCATGCCTCTGGTGGAAAAAGGGATCAGTCGAAGCATCCAGAAAGACATGAAGACTTTGATCAATCTTTTATACCCGATTATGGGGCCGGCCATCCGTAAAGCCATATCGGAAACATTGAAAAACATGCTCCAGGCCATCAACCGTTCCCTTGAGCAGAGTTTTTCGTGGCAGGGATTTAAATGGCGGATCAAATCATGGCTGACCGGGCGTTCATTTGCCGAAGTGGTTTTGGCCAACAGTCTGATTTACCGGGTGGAACAGGTATTTCTAATCCACCGGGAGACCGGTCTGTTGCTGCATGAAGTCCGGAACCAGGATGGACTGACTCAAGACGGAGACATGGTTTCCGGGATGTTGAAAGCCATTCAGGACTTTGTCCAGGATTCATTTTCCATGACCCGATCCGAGGGACTGGAAACCATCAAGGTTGGAGAATTGACGGTATGGGTCGAACAAGGACCGCTGCTGATTCTGGCGGGAGTCGTACGGGGAGATGCGCCGGAAGAGTTGCGGCTGACATTTCAGAGCACGATGGAGCAAATCCATCTGGAATTCCAGGAGCTTGTGAACCGATTTAACGGCGATATCAGCGGATTTTCCGAAAGCGAACCCCTGTTGAAACAATGCTTGCAACAGCAGATCAAAAAAGAAAAGAAACGGATTCCCCTCTTTTTCTGGATCCCGGTGATTGTGACGGCAATCATCGTGATCGTTTGGGGGATTGACGGCCTCAAGGAAAGCCGTAACTGGAATCACTTCCTTCAGCGGGTGAAGTCCGAGCCCGGCATCATCATTACTCAGACATCCCACAAGGGTGGGGTGCATACTATTTCCGGGATGAGGGATCCATTATCGTCCGATCCGGTTAACTTCCTGAGTGATTTTGGATTAAAGCCGGAAGAGATTCATTTTGAATGGAATTATTATCATGCACTGAACCCGGAAATGATCCTCAAGCGAGCCGAGCGGATTTTGGAGCCTCCGCAGGGCGTCAGACTGGCTCTTAATCATGATACGCTGGTCATTGACGGTACGGCATCGGCCTACTGGAGGAATGAAGTCTTGCGGCATTATCGCTATATCGATGGGATTTCGGTATTAAAAGTCGATCGGCTGAAGGAAAAAAAGTCGATCCGGATCCTGCCCCTGATTGATGCTATCCAATCCCTCATGATCAGGTTTAACGTTAATACATCTCAGTTTGCCGAGGATATCTCGTCATCCGTTGAGGGGCTGGAGCGCGACATCCGTGAGTTGGACCAGGAGTGCCGGGAGTTTGGATTGAGACTGCGAATTTTAGTCATCGGTCATACCGACGCCAGTGGGCCGGAATCGATCAACCGGCCTTTGAGCGAGATCCGGGCGGAAACGATAACCCGTTTACTTAAGGCACGCGGGCTACCCGAACATCTTCTTGAGCACCAAGGAGTCGGTTCCTCTCAGCCGCTCCATATCAGTAGCCTGGAATCCGAACGAGCCATGAATCGCCGCGTATCATTCCGTATCGATACCATTCACTATCAACCTTAAGGAAATGCCTCATGATCAAGAAGAAGATCTGCATGTTAGGTTCGTTTGCTGTGGGAAAAACCAGCCTGGTGCAACGATTTGTAAGAAGTATTTTTTCCGAAAAATATCTCACAACCATAGGGGTCAAAATCGACCATAAAACAATCCATTACGGTGAGGAGATAATCCATTTGATCCTATGGGATATCCATGGTGAAGATGAATTTCAGAAAGTACAAACCTCCTATCTGTTGGGCGGCGGCGGCTGCCTGTTGGTCATCGACGGCACGCGCCGGTATACGGTGGAAACCGCCTTGAATCTAAAAAGGGTCGTTCATCAGACCGTGGGGGAAATTCCATGTTTATTTCTGATCAACAAGGCCGATATCCGAGCTGAATGGGAGATTGAGGAGCCGGACATTCAGCGGATTATTCATGAGGGCGGACCGATTATAATGACCAGTGCCAAGACCGGTGAAGGAGTAGAAGACGCGTTTATGCAACTCACCCAGATGATCATAGGATAGACCCATGCCAGAGTTTCCGGATCTAATTCGACGGTATTTGGAGCGGCATTTTATTGAGTACCGAAGCCCGGCTTATTTACAGTTGGATGCTGGACACCGGATTCAGAGTGTCGGGGGAACAATTCAAATCTATCGTCCCAAGGAATTGGCGACAGGAACTCCGGTGGAGGATTGTTTTCCATTTCTGGAAGGATTCTTTCCCTTAAAATCGTCGGAGATCGTCCTGCCGCATTTGGAAATCCAGCCTGGAATTTTTTCAGAGGTTCATCTGATCGACGATAAAGATTCATCATGGGTCATATTGCTCAATTTGTCGGAAGAGAGTCATAAAATCGATAAGCTTCTGCAGCGTGAAAACCAACTAAAGCTCCAAGAAAGCAAAGCCTTGAAAGATATCCGGGATGTCTATCCGATTCCCATGGAATCTCCATCCGATATTATCATGCTGGAAAATGTAGATCATGAACGCTATCGGCTCATCAGCCGGGCACCGGAATGGTTTGAAACCTTGTTCGGGCATGTCAGCCGGGATGAGTTTTCGAACGAGTTGCTGAACACTCATCCTTTTCTGGAGAATTTTTTGGAATTGGCGGAGTCGCACTGGAAAAGCGGCGAGAGTGGATATCTCAAATCATCGGTCTGGACGGAAAGCGACAGCCACGATCAGGAATACAATCTTGAAGCTTCGGCGATCACATACCGTGATAAACTGATCCTGATAATTGAGCAGGTCCGGATGGCCTATGAGCTCCGGCGTGAACTATTGCAAAAGGCCAGGGAAAAAAGCCTGGCTTATGACCGGTTGATCCGGACGGAAACCCGCTTACGCCAGAGCGAGAACAGGCTCAGGATGCTGGTGGATCATATTCCGGCGATATTATGGACGACTGATCGGAATTTGGTAATCACGTCGTGCAGCGGCACTCGAATTCGAGGCCTGGGTTTACGCGAGGAAGATATCAACGGACAGACCATCGAAGATTTTTTTTCGGGCTACGATAGCGATTCGCTGGCCCTTCAGACTCATCATATCGCCCTGGCGGGTGTACCCAGCCAGTATGAGCTGTCGTTTTATGATCAGATTATGCACTGTTATATCGAACCCTTACAGGATGAAGAGGATCAGATTCTGGGAACGATCGGACTGGCCTTTGATATCACGGAGCGCATTCAGGCGGAGGACTCCCGAATCCGGATGAAGGAAGCGGAGACGCGGGCTGAGGTAATTGAAGCCACCAATCTGCAATTATTGAAGGAAGTATCGTTGCGGATGCAGGCTGAGAATCAGTTGGAGAAATCACTGCTGGATATACAGCAGGTCCTGCAGGGGGTCATTCAGGCCATCTCTATGACGGTGGAAATCCGGGATCCTTATACGGCCGGGCATCAACGCCGGGTCAGTGATCTGGCTTATGCCATTGCTCGGCAGATGAAGCTTTCGGACGAACAAGCCGATATTATCCGGATGGCCGGTCTACTTCATGATATCGGTAAAGTCATGGTGCCGGCGGAGATTCTCAGCAAGCCGGGAAAACTGAACCTGGTCGAATTCAGCTTGATTCAGATGCATCCCCAGGTCGGGTATGATATCCTCAAATCGATCAATTTTCCCTGGCCGATTGCCCGGATTGTCCACCAACACCATGAAAAACTGGATGGTAGCGGTTATCCGCTCCATGAGACCAAGGATAATATTTTACTGGAGGCTCAAATACTAAGCGTGGCGGATATGGTAGAAGCGATTGCATCGCATCGTCCCTACCGCCCGAGTTTGGGAATCGAAACGGCGTTGGAAGAGATACGAAAATACCAGGGGGTACAGTTGAATTCCGAGGCCGTCGATGCTTGTATCACGTTATTTCAGGAGGGATTGTTCGCCTTCACCTGAACCGGCGCAGAATGATAGAGCGCCTCTCCGTGTTCGGCTGCGATCCGGTCGAAAACCGGATTGATGAGGGATGGGACATCGCGATTCAGATCGAACCATGAGGGGTTGGCTTCCATGATATGGTACAATTCATCGAGAGTAAAATCCAGTCTGGGGTGAAAATATTGGATGATCCTGGCTACCAGCTCAAAATCCTCAGGTTGATCGACACACAGGCGGAAATGGGATCGATTCAGATACCGGGGCTCGGGGTTGATGATACGGATATAGAAATCCCGCCATCTTGTGTAGGCAGCCAGGGTTACATGTTCCAATTCATCGGGGGTAAGATTCAGGGTTGATAGTTTATCCAGCAGGCAAGGCGAAAAGACTTCCACATCGACGCCGCGGGGGAATCCGGTTTCATTATTGGTGGCGGTAATTTCGGGCTGCAGATCGAGATGGCGGTCAATGCAAAAATCCAGCAAACCAGGATCGATGAGCGGGCAATCGGCCGTCATCCGGACCATCAGATCAGGCTGAATTGTCAGGGAGATCTGATGAAATCGATCGAACACATTGTTCAGATCGCCGCGGAAGACTTTGATCCCGACGGCATTGAGATAATCAGCCAGAGGATCATCGGAGGGATGGTGTGAGGTGGCCACCAGAATACCGGTAAGCCGCTTCGATTGGTTTAGGCGTTCCAGCATAGTTCCGATCAGTGGCCTGCCTTCGACCGGCCGCAATACCTTACCCGGCAGCCGGGTCGAACTTAATCGAGCCTGAACTACCGCCAGAATAGATCGTGGTTGATTCATAAATCCAACATAATGATAAAAGATTGGGAAATCAAGCAAAAAAGCAGGGGCTGAACCACAGCCCCTGCTGAAATCATTTATCCCTTGCTTGGGATTATTTGACGATCCGGGTATAGAGCTTGGTTCCGCTGACTGACCCAAAGCAGCCGATCCCGTTAACAACTCCGCCCTGATTAAATCCTTCAGGCTTATAAAGGTATTTGTAATAGTTAGGATCGATGCTGTAGATTGTCATCTCATATCGCCCATAGAAGGCAAACATGGACCCGTATGTTTTGTCGCTGATCCGGCCTTCCGCAGCGGGAATACTGGTGTTATAAACATCCATCTTGCGGGGGTATCCGGTGGACGGATCCTCATATTCCTCTTCATCCTCGGGTTTATCGCTGAATTTGAACAAGTAGCTGTCACTATACTCAACATCCTGCCAGTTTTCCAGGCAGTAGCTGCGATAATAAAGCACCACATAGCGTTCCCCCGGCATGACTTCGGCTTTCATTTTGAGCGGGAAATCGGCTCCGATCCGGTCAGCTTTCATCTCCGGATAGGATGCCGATGAATCGGCGGTGAATCCGGAATTGGATTCGACCTCAAACTTGGCCGGAATGGTGGTATGGGCCGTAATAATCTTATCATAACCCTCGATTTCAATCCTGAGGGTATACGTTTGTTTTTCCTTTGGAATAAAACTGAGGCTGGAATCATAGAAAAATAGGTATTTGCCGATCTGACCAGGTGCCGGGGTCAGTTCGACAGTCTGCTGAGTCAAGCTGTCGGTCAGATAAACCCGGGCCGGGATGAGCATCGACAACAGATCGACGGTATCCCCAATCTGGGCCACTTTGCCGATTCGGATCGGATTGTTCAGGCTGACGGGCTCGCCCTCCCGGAGCAATCCGCTGACGAAGTACATGTCCCCCGTGTATCGCTGAGGAGCGGTATAATCAACCCCGCAGCCAAATCCAAGCGCCAGACCGAGTCCGAAAATCGCCAGGACAAGTAAAGTACGATAGTTACGCATAGCTGATCTCTCCTGTATTAAAATGGGATATTGACGCCGACAAAGACAAACCGGGGAAACATTTCAACTTGATCCTTATGAATGATCAGCTTGGAGGGATCATTCGGATTGATTGAGGCATAGAAATCCTCAAACCAGACATTTTTCTGATCGAGCAGATTGATGATCTGGATATAGGGTTCGATGGCCCAGCTTTTTTTATCCCAGCGCATTTTGAAGCTCAGATCGAGGCGGGAATAATTGGGAAGACGGTATCGGTCATAATAGCTATAGATGGGCTGGAGTTGGGTATCGTTGTCCATATACCATCCTTCAGGACGGGAAAATGGTTGGCCGGTGTAAAAGGAATAGGCCAATCCCATTTCCCATTTGGCACCCAACCACTGTCTTTTGAATTGATAGTTTTCGATGATATTGATCTGATGGGTACGATCATAGCGGGGGAAATAGTATTTCTCGTTGCCGGTATAGGGATCCTGGTTGACATGATTGGTTTTGCGTTTGGTTACACCGTAGGCATATCCGATAAAACCGTTCCATCCCTTCCATTCGGTTTTGAGCAGGACATCCATTCCGAAGGAGTAACCGGTTCCCATATTATACACATCTGCCAGTCTTCCGGTTTCATTATTCCACTCGTAATCGGTTTCCGGCCGGTATTCCACCAGGTTTTCATAATTTTTATAATAGCCTTCCACATCCAAGGAGACGCCTTGGAAGAGAAGGGTTTTATAGCCGGCAGTGAAGTGGTTGGATATACCGGCATCGACTGAGTTGTCCAACGGAAACCACAGATCGAAGGGGGTAACTTCTCCCATATTCAGAGAGGTGATGTATTGGTAGAAACGGCCGTAACTGACAAATACATTGCTGGT
>JAGOEH010000105.1 GCA_017997825.1 Candidatus Delongbacteria bacterium
TTCCAGTTTTTCCAGTTGGAGAGCTCCGATCGATGATCCAGTTTATGGGCAATTTGTTGTTGATATGGACTAAACACATTTTCCATTCTCATTCTCCTTTATCCGCTATTCCGGGATTCAATCCATTCCAAATCCGGATGGTAAATCATGACAATATACGGGATCCTATTTTGATACGGTTTTCATACAGTATCAGGCATTCGGAAAAGCCATGATTAATACCAACCATCACTCAGGATGGGTCTTAAAATCACTGCAAAGATGATTGTTGCCGATAATTGGAAATCATCGAAATAATCGATGATTCCGGATTCAACCCCAAAATGCGTGCCGCTATAGTAAATCAAGCTGGAAGGGGATCCCAGTCTATCACATTACTCCATGTGAAGGAACGGGATACTCTTCGAGCTTGAGACGGTTCGAATCATTCAGCACGTCACTTTCAGGTTCAACCAAACGATAGTCATTCCTTTCAACCGGAATCAAACCGGATTAGGGTTGAATAATAATCCAACCGGTTAATTTCCACACAATGAATCGAAATTTCAATCATCATGATATCTATTTCACTATAACACGAAAATATGATTATGTCAAGAAGTTTATTGAAAATAAATTCACAATCGGCATCTAATATCCAATAAGACAAAGTAATAAATATGAACAGGCTTTGTTAAGTTCATAATAACTCTGCAATAATCCTTGATCAGCAGGACCAGTGGCTGCTGAATCCGGTTTCAGGTAAACAAAAAAGCATAATTCCTTATCAGAACTATTATTCAGAAGGAATTATTGTTTGAAAGGATTGATATTGGTAAATAGATCATCAACCGGTTAGAGATCCGACGATATTGGTAACCGGATCAAGAATCGGGTGATCAAGTTAAAATTATGTATAATCATGTATAATATGCTAAACAGTTTGATCCGTCACTCCGATGAAGGTTTTTGAACGGCGTTGATCAGGATAAAAGGAATGCTTAGGGTAATTCGGCCTTCAATTCGAGAGAGTTGATTCAGTCGGGATTCGATCCGATCGAAGACCGGTTCTACCAGTTCTTGGGGAATCAAGCCGATCCAGCAATCCATAAAGGCAAGTCGGATAAAGTAATGATTCAGCATGGCGCTGCCGTCGGCAAAGCGGTAATTGAATTGGTCATGTTCCATGTCCTTGATGATGAAATCGTGCCGGGTGATCATCGGGAGAAGGTGATCGAGCGGCGGACGTTTTTGTCTGATATGTCGGTGCATTGATTCGATGGAGTCAGGCAGATTCATCTCCAATAGAACGGTTTCCAATTGGGTATAGAACTCGATCATGGTTGTATCCAGATTGAGGGTGAACACCATTTGGCCTCCGGGCTTGATGATGCGGGAACATTCCGACAGTACTTGGCTCAGGTCGGTGACATTGTTCAATCCATTGTTGCTGACGATCAAGTCGACCGAATGATTGTCCAGGGGGATGGATTCGGCATAGCCTTCCAGAATCCGGATAGTGTGAATATCATAGAATTCAATCTTTTCACGAACCCGCTCGACAGCTTCTTTCCACGGATCGATTCCGTAGACGGTTGAGCTTTTTCCCAGGCGCATGGCCAGTTCCGTCAATGGAAATCCAGTGCCGAATCCGATATCGAGTGCGGTCAGGCCGGGTTTATAGTCGATATAATCCAGTAGTTTCAAACCGAATGGGGCCGACCATAGCGGGAGTTCGTCCAGTAATCCTACGGATCGATTCAGAGTAATCGGGTGGTTAAGATAGCGTTGCATTTGATCTCCATAGAGTGATTCGGTCAGCCGTCATTGAAATCTGATGAGGAAGGTGACATGGGATTATAGTGAAAGACTTGATGTCATGAGTACCGGACGACATCGTCCAGGGTGCGTTTTTTGGGGCCTGAGCTGGGTCGCTCGGCATAGCCGACTGGTACCACGGCCATAAATTCACCGTTGGGATTGTTGAGAAACGCCAGGACATCCTGCTGAATCAAAATCAGGATTCCCAGCCAGACCGATGCCAGTCCGATCGAGGTAGCGGCAATCAGCATGTTTTCCACCGCAGCGGCTGAACTCTGGATTTCCATGATCCTGAAAAAATCACGGGCCTTTTCACGTTCATTTTCATAAAGGGTATCGACCCGGCCGATCAGTTCTCCGGTATTCATGACCGCGATCACTATTGGAGCGCTGGAAATGCTGCGAGCGGCCATTCGCAACAAGGTGGAATTGGGTTTGGGAAAACCGGATGATCGCTCGCTCACCAAATCTACCAATTCCTGTTTTTTACTGCCGGTAATCACCGTGAACCGCCAGGATTGCTGGTTGTGAGCCGATGGAGCATGATTGGCGGCATTCAGAATCGTCAGTAGATCCTCTTCACCGATAGTTTGTTCGGTAAATTGCCGGATACTGTGACGCTGTCGGATGGATTGCAGTGTCTCGTTCCTGTATAATAAAGGTTCTTCGATCATTCTATTCCTCCTAACCGATTGATCAATGATAAGATTTTTATTTGAAATTTGACGGTTTTTGTCATCGTGTCGATATGAAAAACTCGGAGGCCGTGATGGAATTTTATTGATGTTTTATCATTCCATTCGGTTTGTTCATTCTGCTTGATGGTTTGAGGGAGTTGGAATGTCATGTTTTTTTACCAGTACTAAAAATGCCATGAAAACTGTTGTCAAGAGCTGTAAAAAAGGAGAGATGATGATCATCAGGACCAGCCAGCCGATGAAACTCATTTTGGGATCATAGAGGATAAAGGGATGACCGAAGTTTTTGAAGTCATAGGCCGGATTGAAGAGGAACGCAATCGGGCGGCCCCAGATGACCAGCATGATCAACAGGGTGAAGGCAGCACTCCAGATAGCGTGTTTCAGGATGATGGAAGGAATCGACGATTGCGGATAGTGACCGGAATGGATGGTTCGGGTGGCGATATACCATCCTAAAGGAAAACCGAACAGGATACAGAAGATTGGAACTCCCATACCCATTCCGGCGGCAATCACATCCAAAAATACAAACAGGATGACCGTGGTTTTGGGAGACAGTTCAAGTATTCGTTTCATCCTTAGGACCTTTCACGATTTACTGATTATTATGGGCTTATAGTTCAATTTTATTATCGGATTACTCCATTCGGATTCAACTCAATGGGGATGGAGGTTTATTCTATGTCAGAATCGATCAACCGGCCGATCGATTCACCCATTCGAATCGAGGTTTCATAACCCTGCTGAGTATTTCGGACGATATCCGGATCGATCCGGATCCGGCCGGGTTCGATCAACAGAATGAGGGTGGATCCGCCGAATTTGAAATAACCCTTTTCCATCCCTTTGGTAACGTCGGTTTCCGGAGTATAGGTTTGGATAATTGATCCGACGAAGGTAGCCCCCACGTCGATCATTATAACCTTACCGAATTCCGGGCTGCTGATTCGGGTCAACTGCCGTTGGTTGGTCGAGAGAATGGAGGGCTGAATTCTGGTGGCCAGGGGTGAGACGGAAGCATAGCGGCCGGAAATAATTCGGGCAGCCGATACCAGACCGCTGACCGGAAAATGGTAACGGTGATAATCGGGCGGAGCCAGGCGGATGATATAGATCGTTCCGTTTCGGTAGTGATCGGCCAATTCGTGATCATGCAGCAGCTTATCAAGGGTGAAGGCATGTCCTTTGACAAAAAAGTTTCCCATCCCATCCGGGGTTTGCCATCCCGCTACTTTTCCATCAGCCGGGGAGACCATGACCTTGGGATCCGGATCGATCGGCCGGGATTCCGGTTTCAAATGGCGGTAAAAAAACTGGTTGAAGGTCTGGTAATGGTCAGCCGGGAATTGACACTCTTCCATATTGATGGCATGGTCCCGGATAAATCCGGATATCCAGAGACGAGACAAGGGTAGATCCATCAGCTTACCGTATCCGACCGAACTGATTCGCTGTTCGACCACCATCCGGCTGACCATCCGTCCCAGCCGGGTAGTATTCAGCCATTTCAGCCAAAAACTCCCCGGGATTATCTCTTTCATCAGTTTCCCACTGGAGCGATCGATATATCGAATTTCAGCCGGGATGCGCCATGCCCGGATCAGAGAATAAACCAGGCTCACCGTAACAATCACAAGGATGGATAATAGTATTCTGTTTTTCATCTCTCACCGTTCCTGCAATAACAACGCGGGGTTGTCCAACTCCCTCAATATAGTGATCGATTCGTTTTTTGTCAATCCCTTTGTTTAAGCTATTATCAGAAGCGTACGAATTTGATCAATCATTGGTTTTGCGAGATCAATCCTTCATTAACTCCATCAATGGGTCGTTGGCTTATGATAAAACGAGCTCCAATGACCAATAGAATTATCTTTCCTGGTTTTAGGTCGGCGAATCGGAATGTATCGTCAACTACTGCATTCATCATAACTATGGTTTTGTGTTTTATTGTGATATGATTCAGGAAGTGATAATCCAGGGATTAGGGCTTGATTTTCCGCTGAATCTTTTCTATATTGTCCGGATATGATGATAAAAAACTATTTGTTACTGGCCTTAAAACTCAGCATAATCCTTCTGATTGTATTTCTGGGAGCATCCACCCTGGTTCCGCAGGGGCAACCGACCGAATTCTATACCGGTCATTATCCCGGCCTGATCAGTCCCTTGATTCTTTTTTTCAGACTGCATGCGTTTTATTCTTCCGGATTGAATATAGGACTGTGGATCTGGATTGCGCTTCACCTGATCGGGTTGACTATGATGCCCGGTTACAGGCGATGGACATTTCGACTATTGATTCTGATCCTGATTGGGATGCTCGGGGTGATCATCTATGATAAAACCCATAATCACCGCTATAATTTGGTTATGAAAGAGGGACGGATCTTCGATCCTAATGATTTGATCCGGGATTCTCAAGCCGATTCGTTGCCGACCATGCGGCTCCTGGCGTTTAAAATCGAATATTATCCCGGCAGTCAGCATCCCTCGGAATATCATAGTCGGATTCTGCTGGACGAACAGGATACCGTATCGCTTAAAGTCAATCATCCATTGAAAATCGGGAATTATCGATTATACCAAAGCTCATATCAGGCGGAACGTCCTTATGAGCTGTTCGTCAATAACCGACAATTCAGCCTGAATGAAAGCGATACCCTAATGATCGGTCAAGTTCCGGTTCATATTGTTCAGACCGATACGATCCGCCGGACGGTTCATGTTGAATACGGGGGTGAGTTTTATCGATTGACGGAAGGAATGGAACGGATAGTGGGCCAGGATGCCCTTCGAATCGAACGGGGAGGGGAAAGGCTGAACAGCCAGGTGGAGCTGGTGGAATTTACCGGTATCTCATGGTTGGTTCTGCTGGGATATCTGTTATTACCCATATTGATGGCGGAACTGATCCGGATTCGGCCGGGGGAGATATAAGATGGAGCATGATGTTCTGATTCTGGCCTCGATTTTGTTTGTCTTAGCCTGGATCCCCATTCTCAAAGGGTTTTCACTTCGCTTCCGAACCATTCTGATGATGGTGGCGTCCGGAATACAGATGGCGGCAGTCGTGATCCGGGGAATCGAATCCGGGAGGGTTCCTTTTGCCAGCATGTACGAATCTATGCTGTTATTGGCCGGATTACTGGCGTTACGGTTGTTGACCGGCCGACGCTTTCTGCCGGAAAAAGCATCATCATGGATCATTCCAGTCATTCTGATCATCGATGGTGTAATCCTGGGGCTGCCGGCTCCGATGAAGATCCCCAAGCCCCTGATGCCGGCTCTTCAAAGCGGGTGGATGATGATTCACGTCCCGGCCTATTTTGTGGGATATGTCTCTTCGGTATTGTCACTCATCTATAGCATAATCATTTTAATCCAATTCAAGAAATCGAAACAGGATGAAACGTCGAGTCTTGTAACCTATCTGGATCAGGAGATGAAGATCTGTTATTTTTTTATGTGGGTCGGAATGATTACGGGAGCCGTTTGGGCCCAGATTTCATGGGCATGTTACTGGTTCTGGGATCCCAAAGAAACCTGGGCTATGATCACTATTCTGGTCGCCAGTTTGTATTTTTTCCTGCAGCCTTCCCGATTGATCCCCATTAAAAAAGCGCTGATCACGATCTTGACATTTTTATCCTTGGTTTTTACCTATTGGGGTGTCGCTTTTTTGCTGACTGGGATTCACAGCTATTAGACACGAAGGTTTAACGAGCGGATTGATCGATGAGATCATAAAAGTTTGTTGCATTGAGGAATATAGTTATTATTGTTAATAATTTAAAATTGAAAATATCATGGAACTTTATTTTTGTTTTCCAGTTTGAGGAGAAGGTTCAACCAGTCGAATCTGTGGCGTTACAGAACCGATAGGAACCGGATGTACAATCGATTCTCACCCGATTCCGGAAGGAGTATGATCATGACCAAGTTGTTACAAATTATCAGCTTGATGTTGGTATTAGGTTTAGCGACCTTGTGGGCCGACACGACCCCCAAAACCGATACGGGCTGCAGCAAGGCCAAAACCGAATGCGGCAAGATCGATCAGGCCAAATGCCAGGCCGGTGATCCGACTCACCAATGCGTTGGCCAAGCCACTCACAAATGCAGCCCGGATCTGAAAAAGGCTTGCTGTGACGGCAAAATGAACATGAACAAGGATCACAAATGTAATCCGGCCGACAAATCGGGCTGCTGCAAGGATGCGGCTCTCAAAGCCCCTGAAAAATGCGGGGAAAAGAAAACCGGCTGTGAAGGTTCCGCCAAGCCCTGCAAATAATCATTACCTGATTTAAAATTCCGGGGTTCAGCCTGAAGGTTGAACCCCCTTTTATTGATATCCATCATTTTTATCATAATTGCACCATCTATTAAAATCAATTCGTATCTATTATTCCCAAATAATGATAAGCAATAATACCGATCATCACGAGATGGTTCCCTGTCAGGGTAGTATCGGTCCTGTCCTGATCTGATATCTCAATGCTAATCCAATGATTATACCTTATTTAATTGAGTATACAAAATACTATCAGGAAAAACATTGACAAATCGAAAAAGGTTTATTATTCTCAAACAACACTCATGGTGCCGGAGTTAACCGATTTTTCATTCATACCATACAGGAGGAGTTTTGAAGAATCAGGCTTGGACAGGAATCATGATCTTGGGATTGGGATATCTGATGGTACATGGGATAGCCTGTTTTATTCCTTCTCCCTTGATATGGGGATTTGACGTTTGGCGATACTGGCCCAGCTATATCGGCTGGATACTGGCCTTAGCGGGACTGAGCATTGTTTTCCCGATTCGGAATGAGATGAAACGCAGTCTGATTTTGATCCGCGATCGGATCAAAACCGTACCGATATGGATCTGGCTGGTGATGGCCGGATTGATTTTCTACCTGTTCCGCCAAGCTACCTTTTTTTTGGGAGATGGGATGCTGCGGATCCGGAACGCCGAGCTGGGGCATTTTTTTTCCACCGATCAACCGATGACCACATTATTTCATGCTTATGTTTTCAGACTGTTTCAGATGTTTGGAATTCCATCGGGGCGTATTGCATATCAAGCGATCAGCCTGGTCTGCGGAATAGCGACCCTGGGAGGATCGATCCATTATTTGAAAAAGCTTTCGCTGGATGAAAATCTCAAATGGATGCTGGGTCTGTTGATCGTCTCCACCGGGGCTTTACAGTTCTATTTCGGATATGTTGAAAGCTACACTATTTCCACCAGTCTGATTCTGTTGTTTTTATTGTCCTCGATGGTGATGCTTGAAACACGAAAAGCATTGGCCGCTCCGGCTATGTATCTATCACTCGGCATGATCTTTCATCCGACCGGGATCCTGTTCGGTCTGGGATTTCTTTACGCCTATGGGATGGTTTTTCAGCCCCGGATCATCACGTCTCGCTGGATCAAGCCGTTCGGGATCTTTCTGGTCGCTATACTGGTCATGTTCGGTTTATTTTACCTGCACGGGATCACCCCGCTCGATTTCATCCGCAGTTACGGCAAAGAAGGCAATCTCAAACCTCTGTTTAGCCGTCCCGAGATTGACGGTATTCTTTCCTGGACACATCTGATCGATATCATCAACCAACTGGCTCTGGCCGTTCCGACTATCATCGGACTGCCGGTTATTTTTATGGGAATGAAGGGACATAAGCGCTCTCCCTGGATAAATTTCCTGATACTGTCCTGTATCGGACCATTGGTGTTTCTGTGCATTTTCAATCCAAAACTGGGATTTGCACGGGATTGGGATATTCTGGCGGTGATCGCTTACCCGATCACCCTGTTGGTTGGAATCGGACTGATCCAGTATTTTAAGCATGACCTGTATCCTTTAGCATTTACCATAATTGTCATATCACTGCTGCATACTATACCCTGGATCGCGTTGAATTCATCCCGCTCGGCTTCGATTGCCCGGTTCGAAACCCTGATCACCATTCCCCATTGGTCCAATTTTTCCAAAGCCACGGCCCGGGATGAATTGGGCATCTATTACCGAGACAGGGGAGAGAACGAAAAGGCATTACCCCTGTTCAAAGAAGCCTACAATCTGACCTATAACAACCGATACCTCTTGAATGCCGGCAAGCTCCATTACCTGATGAAGGATTATCGGAATTCCCTGAGTGTGTTCGAGTTCCTGGCCGGTATGAAAGACAGTCTGAATTACGAGGTTCCCTTCTACCTGGCTTCCACTTATCAAGCCATCGGTGAATTTCCTAAAGCCATTCATTACTATCATCGTTCCCTACAGCAAAAGCCGGATGAAAGCATCACCTATTTTTGTCTGGGATATGCCTATCTGGAAACCGGTGATAAACTGAAAGCCGAGCAGTATGCTCAACTGGCAATCCGTTACGGCTATGATCCGTCGGAAGTCGAACGCTTGATGAATCGGATCCGGTCCGCTCCCTGACTTTCTTCTCATTTCGATGATCATAATTATGAAACTTACCGATCAATGATCCGTATAGGTTATTGACCGTGTGTGAGAAATTACTTAATAAACCTGAGATCCGTAGAATCTTTTAAGGAGGACGTGATGAAGCGATTGGTCATGATCGGAATTGGAATCCTGTGGTTGTTTGGTCAGGCGATGGCCAAGGATTCGATTGAAGACAGCAGTCAGGTGCTTTTTTCCAGGATCGTCTCGCATGGCGGATATGGAGGAATCAGTTTTCAGATGGCTTCCATCAATGATGAAACCGGATTCTTAGTCGGAGGTTATGGCGGTTGGCTGATTAATCACACCTTCATGATGGGAATCGGCGGCTATGGATTGGTCAATGATGTGATTGACGACCGGACAATTCTTTATTATGATAAAAAGATGAATTTCGGGTATGGAGGATTTATGATGGAGTGGATCTGTCAGTATAAAAAGTTGATCCATCCGACCGTTTCCTGTCTGATCGGAGGCGGGGCTGTATCCACCAATGATCTGATGGGAGTTCATCTCGATTGGGATAATGATTGGGATGAGCAATCTTTTTTTGTGGTGGAACCGGCCATTCATTTGCAGTTGAATGTGGCCCGGTATGTCCGCGCCAATATCGGAGCCTCCTATCGCTATGTTTCGTCGTTTGATCATGACGGTATCGACCAGAAGGATGTATCAGGATTCAATGGACGAATCAGTTTTCTGTTCGGCAAGTTCTGAATGTCATTTTATCCCAACCCCTTGATAATTTATAAGGAGAACCGACTCCCATGATTTGGATTTATAATACCCAGACCGATCCCTATTTCAATCTGGCCACCGAAGAGTATGTGATGACCCGGATGGACCGGGATTGTTTCATGCTGTGGCGGAACCGGCCGGCGGTGATCGTCGGCAAGCACCAAAACACCCTGGCTGAGATCAATCTGGATTATATCAAACAGAATAATATCCCGGTCGTGCGGCGTTTATCCGGCGGAGGAGCCGTATTCCACGATCTGGGGAATCTGAATTTCACCTTCATCATGAACGATCCCAATCATCAGGGAATCGATTATCAAAAGTATACCCGACCGATTCTGGAGGTATTAAATCAAATGGGTGTTCCGGCCCGATTCGAGGGGCGCAACGACTTGACCATCGAGGGCAGAAAATTTTCCGGGAACGCCATCCATATTCGACAGAATAAGATTTTGCAACACGGGACCCTGTTGTTTGCTTCCGAAATCAAGGATTTGACTCAAGCCCTAAAGGTCAATCCGCTGAAATTCTCCGATAAGGGTGTCAAATCGGTTCAAAGCCGGGTCACCAATATTTCCGAGCATCTCCAAACCCCGATCACCATCGATGATTTTATCCGGCATATTATCGATCATATTCGTCATCAATACCCTCTGATTCAAGAATACCAGTTCACTGAAGCCGATATCCGCTCCATCCGGGAGTTGGTGGATGATAAATACTCGTCCTGGGAGTGGAATTTTGGGGCCTCTCCGGCTTATAATCTCCGAAAGGAATTCAAGACCTCGGCCGGTCATTTTGAGTTTTTGCTCCAGATCGAGAATGGGATAATCCGGACTATCCGAATTTTCGGCGATTATTTCGGTCGAATGGACATCGAGGATATTGAGAAGGCGTTGACCGGGATCCGGCATCGGGAAGAGGATGTGCGATCGGCTGTTGGTTCATTCAAACTGGATGACTATATGTATGGA
>JAGOEH010000005.1 GCA_017997825.1 Candidatus Delongbacteria bacterium
ACGGCCTGATCGTGGCGCTGGGAGGAGGTGTAGTCGGCGATTTGGGAGGATTCGCAGCCGCCAGCTACATGCGTGGAGTCGATTTTATCCAGATCCCAACCACCCTGCTGGCCATGGTGGACAGCAGCGTCGGAGGCAAAACCGCCATCAATCTGGCGCATAATAAAAATATCATGGGGGCCTTTCATCAACCCCGTCTGGTGTGCGCCGACCTGAATTTTCTTACGACCCTTCCGGAACGCGAACTGATGGCCGGCATGATGGAAATCATCAAATACGGCCTGATTCTGGATGAAGAATTCTATCGCTACATCCGGCAAAACCGCCTGGCTATCCGCCAACGCCACCCTGAGGTGATGGCCTACCTGATCTACCGGTCATGCCAACTTAAGGCTCAGATCGTCTCCATGGATGAAACCGATCAGGGGATCCGAAACATTCTGAATCTCGGCCACACCATCGGCCATGCCCTCGAAAGTTACACCGATTACCTGGTTTATCTGCACGGCGAAGCTATTGCCGTCGGCACTACCGTTATCATGGAATATCTTCATGAACAAGGAATCATTTCCGATACGATCCATCAGGATTTCATCGATCTGCTCGACGATTTTTCACTCCCTCATACCATCCCGGCTTCCATCGATGTTGAAACCCTCTGTAATCAGCTCCGTTACGATAAGAAAAACAAAAAAGATAAAATCCAGTGGGTTCTGTTGAAAAAAATCGGGATCGCCGCCTGGGATCAACATCTTAATCTTGTCAGGATCGAAAAAATCTTACAAAGGATCACCCAATGACTGTCACCCGCAAACTCCTGTGCCTGAATGGACCAAATCTGAATATGTTGGGGAAGCGTCAACCTGAGATATACGGTTCCGTCACACTGGACCAGATCCGGGATCAACTTCGCCGGCAAGCCGCCAATCATCAGATTCTACTGGATTTTGTCCAAAGCAATCATGAAGGCGACCTGGTAACCGCCATTCAACAGTCGGACAGCACTTACCAGGGTATCATCCTGAATGCCGGGGCTTACACTCATACCAGCATTGCCATTCGTGACGCTATTCTCAGCATCAGCATCCCGGTAATCGAAGTTCATCTTTCCAATCTAAGCCAACGGGAAGAATTTCGGCATCATTCCTGTTTGACCGATGTATGTCGCGGTATGATAATGGGTTTTGGCTTTCACAGCTACCATCTCGCCCTTAACTACTTCATTGAAACCCTTTAAAACCACGATTTTTCTTGTTTTTTTTTAAAAAAAAAAAGTTTTTGGTATTGACAAATAGATTTTATCATATTAATATTAGAGTAATATGTTCATTTAACCGTGTTTTTTATTGACAACCCAATCCATGAGGAGGAAAGACATGACGAAAGCCGAATTAATTGATGTTGTTGCCGGCAAGTGTGAAATGACGAAAAAAGCGGCTGGATGTGCCATTGATGCAACAATTGAAGCAATTACTGCGGCCTTGTCCAAAGGTGATGGACTCACGCTGGTTGGTTTTGGAACCTTTTCGGTGGTTCAGCGCGCCGCCCGCAAAGGCAGAAATCCTCAGACCGGTAAAGAAATCAAGATTAAAGCCCGTAAGGTTGTGAAATTCAAACCCGGCAAGAATCTGAAAGAAGAAGTCGCTTAAGTATTCTCAATATTAAGAGTCGATTCCATGGTTCGGACAATCCGAGATAGCGTCGGATTCAATCAGGGTTCTGCCTAGAAGTCCGAATCAGGAAACCATTCAAACGGTTTATGAACGGAAAAACCGAAGCTTACGATAGAAATGGCTCGGTTATAGGAAAAAAAGGAACGATTCAGATCGTTCCTTTTTTTATTGCACCATGAAAAGGAAACCAAGCAAACCATCCATGGTAATAATCATAATCAAACCCAATTCTACGATGCGTCTCGGCACAATATCTCATTCATTTTATTTTGATCGGCAGAATTCATCATCAACGACTTGATTTTTAGTTTTTTTTTGATAGATTATATGCACACAACCGTAATTCAAAGGAGAAAGAAATGAAGACGTTAAAAGAAATTGCGGAAAGAAGCGTATTAACTGAAGAGCAATTGGAGCAGCTCGAGAAAAAGATGAAGGAACATCAGAACTATACCGAACGAATCATTCGGGAAGAAATAGAGTGGTTCTGCGCCGGATTGGGAATGAACGACTACTATTTTAAAACCACTCCGATGGAAACCATCGCCGGACATATTGAGGCCATCAAGGCGGCTGAAATCATTTCCGCTATCCGCAACGAAAAAGTGGTCAATATCGATCTGGCCACCGAATTGGAAAATGAAGCCATCTATCTGGTCGATGACAACCATAACCGGGCTTACGAAACCGAACGCCGTATCGAAAACAAGTACCTATCCTATCGTCTTCAATCCTATCGCACTCTGGGAAAAACCCATGGGGTAGATCATCTCCGAATGTACCTGGCCTATAAACCCAGCTTCCCGATTCAGCACATTGATCCCAATGAAACCGATCTAAGAAAAATCGCCGATATTTCATTTTTAAGCTCCACCACCGAAGAAACCTTCAAACGTTATCAGGAAGTGATCAACCGATCCAAAGGTTGGGAAACCCCTCTGATCGATACCACCCACAAGAAGGAAACCAATGAACTTCGGATTATGATTGCAGTTAATACTGACTCCAATCAGCACTTTTTCTCCAATGTTTCCGATGTCATCAATTCGCATCGTCTGGTTTCCAATCGCAAATACATTGAACACTTCGCCAACGGAAAGACCATCTATGCCATTTATGTCGATGATGTCAGCGATCCGGAGCTGATTACCAATGTGGTAGAAGACATCAGCCTGGTGTATGTGATTCCGGAATGCCCTCTCTCCCCATTGTTCCGTGAAGGCAAGCTGAATGCCCAGGAAACCGTTTTTGCTTATGCGGCCTGGGGATTCGCTCACCAGTTCCTATCCGGGTACAATGAAGAATATATCCGCCTCTCCAAAGAATTGGAATACTCTCCGGAGCTGATGGGTATCCTCAGAAACATGAAAACCAAACTGGCCAAGGATACCTATACGGAATCCAAAGTATGGGATACCCTGATCCAGAATTCGGACTACATCCGGAAGGCATTCACGATTTTCGACCGTAAATTCAACCCGGATCTGGAGAATCATTCCATTACCACGGTCATGGATGAATTGAAAAATGATATCAGTCGGAATATTAAAATCGAAATTGATAATAAAATCCTTTTAATGGTGCTGAAGTTCATCGAGATGATCCAGAGGACCAATTTTTACTATCACGAAAAGACCTCGATCGCGTTTTCCCTCAGCCCCGATTTTCTCAATCCGGTCGACTATCCCGAGATGCCCTTCGGTATCATGTTTATTCTGGGTAGCGAATTCCGTGGATTTCATATCCGGTTCCGGGATATCGCCCGTGGGGGGATCCGCATTGTCAAATCACCCAATGTCCAAAGCTATCTGAACAACTCCGATTTTATTTTTGACGAGAATTATAACCTGGCGCTGACTCAGCAGCGTAAAAACAAGGATATCCCGGAAGGCGGTTCCAAGGGAACCATTCTGCTGCGCTGGGGGTTCCAGGACAAAGCGGAATCGGCCTTTAAAAAGTATGTCGACGGATTGTTGGATCTGATCCTGAGCAGTGAGAAAGTCGTCGATTACTATGGTAAACCGGTGATCCTCTTCCTTGGACCGGATGAACACACCGCAGAATTAATGGAATGGGCGGCATTGCGGGGCCGGAAACGCCGTTATGCCTATTGGAAAGCCTTTTCCACCGGTAAACCGGTCAAAATCGGCGGTATCCCCCATGATCTCTACGGAATGACCACCAATTCCGTCCACCAGTATGTAGTCGGCACTCTGGAAAAACTCCAGTTGGATGAGGCAAAAATCTCCAAAGTCATGACCGGCGGTCCGGATGGCGATCTGGGAAGCAATGAAATTCTGATCTCTAACGATAAGATCATGGCAATCGTGGACGGTTCCGGGGTATTGTTCGATCCCCAGGGAATTGACCGCCCTGAAATGACCCGGTTAGCCAAAACCCGTCAGATGATCAAAAACTACGACCGCGCAAAGTTGTCCGCTCAAGGGTTCATCGTCACCACCGAGGAGCAGGACATCACCCTGCCCAATGGTGAAAAAGTGGTTAATGGGATGGAATTCCGCAATACCTTCCATCTCCATCCGCTGTTCAAAGCCGATTTGTTCGTTCCATGCGGCGGTCGGCCCGCTTCCATCAATATCAATAACTGGACCCGCTACCTGGATGACCACGGGAATCCCCGCTTCAAAATCATTATCGAAGGGGCCAACCTGTTCATCACCCAGGATGCCCGTTTGAGACTGGAAGAAAAAGGAGTCATTCTCTATAAGGATGCTTCGGCCAACAAGGGCGGTGTAACCTCTTCCTCGATGGAAGTCTATGCCAGTCTGGCTTTGACCGATGAGGAATACAACGAATGGATGTGCGTGGTCGATAATAAGGTCCATCCGATCCGTGAACAGTATGTCAATGAAATTCTGGATATCATCAAACTCAATGCCGCGATGGAATTTGAAGCGATCTGGAAAGAAAACCTCAGGACCAAAACCCCGCGTGCGGTCTTAACCGATCTGCTCAGCAACAAGATCAATCAGGTCACCGATGCCATCTATCAGTCCAATCTGGATCAGGATAAAGCCCTATTCCGTAAAGTTATCCAATCCCATTCTCCCAAGATTTTAGTGGAAAAAGTCGGCTTGGATAATATTTTCAAACGGGTTCCGGAAACCTATCTCAAATCGATCCTGGCGTCACGTCTGGCCAGCCAGTTTGTCTATAAATACGGACTGCAGGCCAATGAAATCGATTTCTTCAATTACCTGAAAGAGGTCTGATTTAATCGGATCTGACTAATAAAAAAAGGCTGCCCCCTGACGGAGGCAGCCTTTTTTTTGTGCGCCCGGCAGGGCGCACCTACTGAATTAAAACTCAATAGCGATAATGGTCCGGTTTGTAGGGTCCTTGAACATCCACCCCAATATAAGACGCCTGTTTAGCGGTCAAGGTCGTCAATTTAACACCCAGCTTTTCCAGATGGAGCCTTGCTACTTCTTCATCCAGTTTTTTGGGCAGACAGAAGACCTGGACCGGATACTGGTTCTTCCACAGATCGAGCTGGGCCAGGGTCTGATTGGTGAATGAATTGCTCATGACAAAACTGGGATGCCCATTGGCACATCCCAAGTTGACCAAACGACCTTCCGCCAGCATCAGGATGCAATGGCCATCAGTAAAGATATACTTATCAACCTGAGGTTTGACGGTAATTTTTTGAATTCCCGGCCACTGGTTCAGTGCATCGACCTGGATCTCATTATCGAAATGTCCGATATTGCAGACGATAGCCTGATCTTTCATTCGGCTCATATGATCGGCTGTGATCACATCGCAGTTTCCGGTCGCTGTGACGAAAATATCGGCTGCAGAGAGATAATCTTCCAGACAGGCGACCTGGTAGCCTTCCATGGCGGCTTGTAGGGCACAGATCGGATCGATTTCGGAGACAATCACCCGGGCTCCGAAACCCCGCATGGACTGGGCACATCCCTTCCCGACATCCCCATACCCCATCACGACGACCACCTTGCCGGCCACCATCACACCGGTGGCGCGCTTGATTCCGTCCGCCAACGATTCACGGCATCCGTACAAATTGTCGAATTTGGATTTGGTTACCGAATCATTGACATTAATGGCCGGAAACAATAATGATCCCTCTTTCATCTTCTGATAGAGGCGGTGAACCCCGGTCGTCGTTTCTTCACTGACTCCTTTGATCGACGCCACCACCTTATGCCAGCGGTCGGGTTTTTCAGGCAGTTCCTTGATAATCAGGTTCTGCAAAATAGCCAATTCTTTATTTTCAGTGGTCGCCGGCGGCAGTTTCCCGGTTCGGCGGTACTCCTCTTCCAAGCGATAACCTTCATGAACAAACAGAGTGGCATCTCCCCCGTCATCCACAATCAACTGAGGGCCTTCCTGCTCCGAAAAACTCAGGGCCTGTAACGTACACCACCAGTATTCCTCGAGGCTTTCGCCTTTCCAGGCGAAAACCGGCACCCCGCGCTGGGCAATGGCAGCCGCCGCATGGTCCTGAGTGGAAAATATATTACAGGAAGCCCAGCGAACCTGGGCACCCAACGTGGTCAGGGTTTCAATCAGAACAGCGGTCTGGATCGTCATATGCAATGATCCCGAAATCCGGGCACCCCGGAGGGGTTTCTCCCCGCCGTATTTGGCCCGCAGCGCCATTAATCCCGGCATCTCCTTCTCGGCAATCTCGATCTCACGACGCCCCCAATCGGCTAAACTGATATCCTTCACTTTGTAATTCATCGCGGTTTCCATCGTTTTTCTCCTTATTTATACTTTTCTATCAGGGCTCGCATCGCCGGATCATCCAGATCGGCATTCTCCATCGAAACGATGGTTCCCTCGATTTTGGGCGCCACCTTCTTATCACCCGAAAAGAAAACACTGACATGCCCCAGATACTTGCCATCCCGAAACGCCTGTCCGAGGGTGGTCTGATTGATAACCTTGTATTCCCGTTTTCCGGTAATCCCACCTAGAATCAAATCAATTCCGGGAATTTCATGCACCAGCTTCTCATCCCGATCCCAGCCGCTATAGCTCAACAGAATGATAAAATTGACCTCGCGGCGCAGTTTCTTGACCAACTCCGGCAAAACACTTCGGACATCCAGAATATCAAACTGGGGCCTCAAATGGGACATAAATCCCATCGTGCTACTGTCACATACCCCAATCACCGCGATCTTATTGCCATTCTTCTCAAAGATCTTATAGGCCGGGAAAATCGCTTTCCGGGTCTTTTTATCGACAATAGTGGCCGATAGAAAACTGGCGGTTGAGAGTTTCTGCAATACGTTAAGGGAATCGATTCCATATCGGAAATCATGCGGGGTCAGGTTGACCGCATCATATTTCATCAGATTGATCGCATCCACGGTAAAACGTCCTTTGGACTGATCCGCCGTTCCGTCGCCGAACAGCATATTACCGGCATCCAGTACCAGCAAAGCTGTTGCCGTATCCCGGACCGTCTTGATCTTAAAGGAACGTTTGATCAAACCGCCTCCGGCGTGCCGGCATCCGCATCCCTGAATCTGGGCATGCGTGTCATTGGTATGCAAGATCGTTAAAGGTCCCTTTTTAGGGGTTTGGCTATCGCTCCAGAACCAAAATCCATAACTATATCCCGTCATGCCAATAACAAGACTCAATATCAAACCAAATTTAACACCATTATTTCGTTTCATGGATAACTCCTTCACTGTGAATTGAGTTCGAATTAATTATAGTAAAACGAAAATAATGGTGAAAAGTTCCTAAAACTTCTTGGAAAAAATGACCTTATCATCGCCCGGATGGTAAAAATCCTTTAAAACAGCTTCGACCTGATATCCATGCCGAAGATAAACTTGGCGGGTCGGTTGGTACTGAGGCCGGGAGGAGGTTTCGATATAGATCCCCCTTCCCTGTACAGTCACAATTTGGTTTTCGGTTTCATGGATCAGCATTCGACCCAGGCCTTGGCCGCGCCGGTTATTGAGCACCGCCAGCCAGTAAAAGTCAAAGCTGCCCTGGGTGCAGGCGATGGGCCCATAACAGCTGTACCCCACCACCTGCCCGTCATCCAGCAGGAAAACAAAATAGTAACCGCTGGATTCTCCCTTTTCCAGGCGCTCGCTGACCAATTCTACCGCCACATCCACTTCCTCGGGATAAAAAAAACCGCTGGATTCGACAATCGTTCGGATAGTCTCGGTGTCCTGCGGCAGAGGCTCGTATCGAAATGTCAGATTACCCATGTGAATGTTTTATTCAACTTCTTTAGCATTGATCCAGGGCATCATCCGTCGTAGTTTCTTACCGACCTGCTCCACCAGGGACTGTTGTTCCCGGCGGCGGGTGGCACCAAAAAACGGACGATTGGCCTGGTTTTCAAGAATCCAGTTCCGGGCAAAGGACCCATTCTGAATCTCTTCCAAAACCTTCTCCATTTCACGGCGGGTTTCCTGGGTAATGATGCGTTTCCCGGTAACATAATCCCCATACTCGGCGGTATTGCTGATCGAATAGCGCATATAGCTGAGTCCGCCCTGATTGATCAGATCCACGATCAGTTTCATTTCGTGTAGACACTCAAAATAAGCAATTTCAGGCTGATAGCCGGCCTTAACCAGCGTTTCGAAGCCGGCCTTCATCAATTCGGTGACTCCGCCGCATAGAACAGCCTGTTCACCAAACAGATCGGTCTCCGTTTCCTCTTTAAAACTCGTTTCCAGCACGCCGGCCCGGGCTCCCCCAATTCCTTTGGCATACGCCAAGGCATAATCCCGGCATTTTCCGGAATAATCCTGATGAACGGCAATCAGGCACGGAACCCCTTTTCCTTCCTGGAAAACACTCCGCACCATATGTCCGGGACCTTTGGGAGCGATCATAAAAACATCGATATCCGCCGGCGGAACAATCTGGCCGAAATGGATATTGAAACCATGGGCAAAAATCAGGGCCTTGCCCGGCTGCAGATTGGCCTTGATGCTCTCCTGATAGACCAACGGCTGTTTTTCATCCGGCAACAGAATCATAATAAACTGAGAAGCCTTGACGGCATCACTCACCGTCATCACATCCAGGCCGGCCTCCTGAGCCTTTTTCCAGGACGCACTGCCCTGATATAGACCAACACAGACATCCAGTCCGCTGTCCTTCAGATTCAGTGCATGGGCATGTCCCTGGCTTCCATAACCGATCACGGCTATTTTTTTTCCTTTAAAAACCCCAAGATCAGCATCCTGATCATAGTACACTTTAGTCATAATGGCTCCTTTGCCTTATTTATGGTTCATATCACCAATCGAAATCCCCTTATTCGGTCACAGTTGATAACCGGATCGTAACGGGATTGACAATTCGTTGTAATGACAGGATTAGAGAGATCGAAATACCGCGCCGGTATGGGCGGATTGAACAAAATGAGCATAGCGTTTCAGCAGATCGGATTCCGGAGAAACCGGGGGAGCAGGGGATTTTTGTTTTCTTGATTTCAGGGTGGTCTCATCGACCAGCAGGTTGAGTGAACGCTGATCAACATTGATTTCGATGATATCACCGTTTTCCACCCAGGCAATTAATCCGCCCTCGGCCGCTTCCGGCGAGACATGCCCGATCACGGCTCCCCGTGATCCGCCGGAAAACCGGCCATCGGTGATAAGGGCCACCCGGTCCAGTAATCCCATTCCGACCAACGCAGAGGTGGGAGAGAGCATTTCTCTCATTCCGGGTCCGCCTTTGGGGCCTTCATAGCGGATAATCACCACATCGCCGGCCTTGATTTTTCCGTCCAGAATAGCCTGGACCGCTGTTTCACCATCATCGAACACTACGGCCGGGCCGCGGTGGACTCGCATGGCCTGAGGCACTCCCGACTGTTTCAGGACTGACCCGTTTTCCGCCAGATTTCCATACAAAATAGCCAATCCCCCTTCCGCATGATAGGGATTCTCCAGGGGCCGGATGACATCCTCATTATAAACCTCGGCCGACTCGACCATTTGCCCGATCGGTTTTCCATAGACCGTCATGGCCTCCGAATCCAGCAATCCTTTCTGATGGAGTCGGTTCATCAGGGCATATACGCCGCCGGCCTGATGCAGATCTTCCATATGATGATTCCCGACCGGGGATAAATCGCATAAATGGGGGATTTTTCGGCTCATGTCATCAAAGGCCCGGATCGGGAGTTCCAACCCAAAACTGTGAGCAATCGCCGGCAGATGCAGAACGGTATTGGAGGAACCTCCCATGGCCAGATCGACGGCAATGGCATTATTGAATGATTGATGGGTCACGATCCGACGAGGCGTAAGCTGTTGTTCGATTAGCATCATGACCTGCCGGCCGGCCTGTTTGGCCAGGCTGAGGCGTTCCGCAAACACCGCCGGAATGGTTCCGTTTCCTTTCATGGCAATGCCCAGGGCTTCGGCCAGTGAGTTCATGGAATTGGCCGTAAACAGACCGGAACAGGACCCGGCGCCGGGGCAGGCACAGCTTTCGATCTCATCCAGCTCGCGGGATGTCATTTTCCCGCTTTTATACTGTCCCAGGGCTTCAAAGACCGTGATCAGATCCACCGGACGTCCGTGATGGAGCCCGGCCAGCATCGGTCCCCCGCTGACCATAATCGAGGGTATATCCAGTCGGCCCATGGCCATCATCATTCCCGGCGTCACTTTATCACAATTGGTAATCATCACCATCCCATCCATCGGCATGGCATTCATCATCAACTCGATCGAATCGGCGATCAATTCCCGTGACGGCAGCGAATAGCGCATTCCGGCATGATCCATAGCCAAACCGTCACAGACCGCAATCACAGGAAACTCGAACGGGACTCCTCCGGCCAGTCGAATGCCGGCTTTGACCGCTTCCGCTACAGATCGTAGATGAATATGTCCCGGAACCAGTTCATTGAATGAACAAGCGACTCCCACAAACGGACGGACCATCTCGTCGCCGGTCACCCCCAACGCCCTCATCAATGATCGATGAGGGGCTCTCAATTCCCCCTTTTTCATTCGGTCACTGCGCATATATTACCCTTTCCGGCCTGATTTTACCGCCCATCGATCCATCGCGATAAACCCGGTCCTGGATATATCCTTCACATTATCATTGCCCAACAGATTGATAAAGGCATCAATCTTTCCGACATGCCCGGTAATCTCAACGATGAATCCCTCCTGGTTGGCATCCACGATTTTGCCTCGGAATATCTCCACGATTTGAATCACTTCCGCATTGGTCAGAGTGGAGGGTTTAACCTTGATCAAGGCCATCTCCCGTTCGACATTGTTAACCGGATGAATCAGGGAAACCGAAACGGTATCCACAACCTTATACAACTGGCGTTCCACCTGTTCCAGGATTCGTTCATCGCCCAACACGACAATAATGATCCGGGTCATACGCTCATCCACCCATTTGCCGGCGCTGATGCTTTCGATATTGAATCCCCGGCGTTTGATAAGAGCTGTGATCCGCATCAAGACACCCGGTTTATTCCAGACCAGGACCGATACAATATGGGTATTGTCTAAAGTGGTATGTTTTGTCATACTTCGACCTATGGTTAAATGGTTGTCAGCGGATTGCTCAGAGACGTTCCGACAGGAACCATCGGCAGCACATTCTCATTAGGATCGATCCGGGCATGAAGCAGTATACTGTGATCAGCCTGAACCAACTCCTTGACTTTCTCCTCCGCCTGTTCATTGCGGTCCAGCTCAATCCCTTTGATTCCCATGCTGCAGGCGATCTCGGCGAAATTGGGATTATCCGTCATACAGGTTCCGGAATAGCGCTTATTATAAAACGCTTGCTGCCATTGTCGGACCATGCCCAGGCAATTATTGTCCAGCACCACCATCTTAATTATCAACCCATAGCGTTGAACCGTCATCAATTCCTGAATATTCATCTGGAAACCGCCATCCCCGGCAATCATCAAAACCTCACGATCAGGATTGGCGATCTTGGCTCCGATCGCCGCCGGCAAAGCAAATCCCATCGTTCCTAATCCTCCCGAACTCAGCCAACAGCGGGGATGTTTGAAGGTATAATATTGAGATGTCCAGATCTGGTTCTGGCCCACATCGGTCACTACGATTGTATCGTCGGGAAAATAACGTGTCAGCAGCTCGATCACATACTGGGGCTTTAACAAACCATCCCGATTGTAGTGAAAGGGATGGTTCTGTCGCATGGCCTTCAATTCACCGATCCACTCCCCGGTATCCAGTTTCCCCTTGTTCAGCTTGTTCATCTCATTCAGAAAGGACTGAATATGGACAATGATCGGATAATTGGCTCTGACATTTTTCCCGATTTCAGCGGCATCAATATCAACATGGATGATCCTGGCTTTGGGTGCAAAGCTTTTGATATTGCCCAGGATCCGGTCACTGAACCGCACGCCCAATGCTATTAAAAGATCACAGCTCTGAATGGCATGGTTGGCATAGACTGATCCGTGCATCCCGACCGTTCCATAATAAAGATCCGGATCGGCCGGATAAATCCCATGTCCCATCATGGTATGAACCACCGGAATCCCGTATCCTTCCAGAAACTGATGCAGGGCCGGGGTTGAATTGGACTGGATAATACCGCCGCCGGCCAGGACCAGCGGCCGCTTGGAGTCCATAATCAGCTGGAAAGCATTCTTAATCTGCTTGGGATGCTCATATTCCTTGGGTTCATACTTGGCCAGCTCAATTTTATCGGGAAATTCGAACTGGTATTCCGCCTTCTGAATATCAAGTGGAATATCCACCAGCACTGGTCCCGGACGTCCGCTGCGAGCGATATCAAAAGCTGTTTTCAGCGTCGATGCCAATTCCTCCACATGATAAACTAAAAAACCGGCCTTGGTGATGGGGAGCGTAATCCCGGTGATATCCGCTTCCTGGAAGGCATCCGTCCCAATCATACTGATCGGAACCTGGCCGGTAATGATCACCAGCGGAATCGAATCCATATACGCCGTCGCAATTCCTGTCACCGTATTGGTGGCTCCCGGCCCGGAAGTGGCCACCATCACTCCCACCTTACCGGTGGAACGTGCATACCCGTCAGCAGCATGAGTTCCCCCCTGTTCATGGCGAGGAATGATCAGTTGAAGCTTAGAGGTATAATTATACAGTTCATCAAATAAAGGGATGACCTGTCCCCCGGGATATCCGAAGATTGTATCTACTCCTTCCCGAAGCAGACTCTCGATAACAATCTTGGTGCCACGCATTTTCATGCTTATCATCCTTTTTTTTAGTTTTATGCAACATAATAAATCTATGACATTCTGTCAAGAACCTTTTTTTTGAAATCCCGATTTTTCCCTTGACTTCAGCTTGATAATATTATATATTTTTTTCACCGGCCGAAGTGGCGAAACTGGCATACGCACGGGACTCAAAATCCCGCGGGCTCAAACTCATGTGGGTTCGAATCCCACCTTCGGCACTTATTCAGGTTACCTTACGGGTAACCTTTTTTTGTTTATACTCATCATCTTCATATCGTCCATGCCGCTCACCCGATGAGTAACCACCATAATCCGGCAGCGGAGATGGGACCGGCTCCGCTGTGTCCCGCATACCAATACGCCGGAAAGCCCCAAGGAGGTATCTGTGCCGCTCAAATCAGCCCGCGATCTGGCCTTTGAAAAATCCAACCAATACATCGATTCCAGCCTCATCCAAAAATTATCCCCATCCCAAAAGAACCAATTGGATGAGCTGCGTCAAAAATACCAGGCTAAAATTGCCGAACAGGAAATCATGGCCCAATCCAAAATGAATCAATTGCCCCCGGACCAGGTCGATGCGTGCCGTCAAGAATTGGCACAAATCCGGCAGCAAATCCAGCATGACCTGGATGTAAAAATACAAAACCTGATGGATCAATTTAAAAATGAATAATAGAATCCTCACCCTAGGTGTCTGGCTGATCCTGATCATATGGACAGCCTCCGTGAAGCCCGATGATTTTCACCCCCATCAACTGATCATCCGGCTGCCGTCTACCCTGGCCAAATCATCCTTATCCCGTCTTCCGGTATCGATCCATCACAGCACCCTCCTTTTCAATGACCACCTTCATCATAGCTACTACCTATTGGAGATCGAAGATTCGGTCGATCTGACCATAGCTTTCCGGGAACTCTCGGCTTATGGCTATCCGATATATTACAATCATATCCTGCATGCCTGCCGGGATATCGTTCCTCCCAATGATCCCCGTTACAGCGATCAGCCCCACCTATCCAGGATTCAAGCCCCCCTGGCCTGGGAATATTTTAAGGGAAACGGAACGGTTCCGGTTTATATTCTGGATTCAGGCGTCGATTATCATCATCCGGATCTGGTACCCTCCCTGTATCATAATCCCGGAGAGATCGCGAACGGCCTGGATGATGATCACAACGGGTTAATCGATGACACGATCGGATATGATTTTGTGACGGTTGATCCGGGGCAGACCGACAATGGTGATGGGTATCCCCCGGATAATGACGTGATGGATTGCGCTTCACACGGCACCTCGGTGGCCGGTATCGCCGGTGCGGCAACGAATAACGGCATCGGATTGGCCGCTATGAATTGGAATGCCCGTCTCTATCCGATCCGGGTCGCCTATTCTTATCAAGGATCATTGGATGCAATGGAAAGTGATGTGATCAACGGAATCGAATACGCTCTTTCTATGGGAGCTCGGGTTATCAGTTTCAGTTACGGCGGTATCGCTAAGACTCCAGCCCTACACGCTGCCATTCAAAAGGCTACCTATCAGGGCGCCCTTTTTCTGGCTGCCGCCGGCAATGAATTCACCGAAACCAAATACTATCCCTCCGCCTATCCGGAAGCGATCGCCGTGACCGCCCTTTACAGCAATGACATGAATGCGTCCTATGTCTACGGAAGCTGGATTGATCTGGCCGCCCCGTGCAAAATGATGACCACTCTGCCCAATAACCGATATGACTCGCCATCCGGCACCTCCATGGCCACGCCCCTGGTGGCGGCCGCCATGGCTTATCTGATGGAATACCGCCCCACTTATTCATCATCCCAGATCCAACATTTACTCTACCGATGCGCCGACAGCCTCGACCAGAAAAATCCCGCCATCCGAAATAAACTGGGATATGGTCGAATCAATATCGGACGCGCCTTCCAGTCGGCCGACAGCCTTAGCTTAGTGCTGGCCGATTCATTCCGCCTACAGTCATCTCAAACCGACCTCCCCATGCAGTCCGGACAAAGCGTTATCTTAAATTTTCAACTCTATAATCCCGGTCCCAACCCACAGCCCCCATCCTCCATGGACCTGAGTTTTCCTCTGCAAGCCGGGTATGTTCAAAGCTCCCTCAATCCGATCGATCTACCTGAACTGGCCGTCGGTCAACGCTGGCAATCCCCGGATATTCTTCTTTCCCTCTCCGATCAGCTCCCATTCGAAAGCGAATTACTCGGACAACTGACTGTCACTTCCGGCAGCCAACGGTTGTATTCGATCAACCAGGTTTTGGAACCTAAAATCAACCCCATCTTCCATACCCTACATACCGGCAATCTGGCCTGCTCCTTTTCCTCCATCGGCCTGATCGGCCATAATGATGTCGTTTCTTTCAGTAAATATCATCCTTACAGCGAGTATTACCTTGGTGACGGTATCCTCTACAGGGATTTTCCGGATATATGCTTCACCGCCGGCTGCTGGTTCGGGGGTTCCAATACCCCGGTTTATGACGGCACCCTAAAAAATACAGTCAAAACCCTCTCCGAATGGGTTCAGCATACGCCATGGCAAATCGATACACTGAACAATGGTCTGATCGTTCTACAGAGTTCTTTTGCCTCCGATACCGCCGATCCAACCATCCGAATCCGTCAGAGTATTTATTCCTTTCCCGATTCCAATTATTTTCTGTTACATTACACGGTCTATAACTATTCATCCCAGCCGGTCATCAATCCACGATTCGGACTGTTTTGGGAACTGGATATGATACGCTACACCCAAAATCAGGTTACCCTTGATACGGCCCGGAACATGATCGTTCAACACTATCAGACCAGCCTCTATACCGGAATCGCTTGTCTGAAAGGGGATAATCCCCGATACCGGAGTATAACCGATTATTGTAATCTGAACCTAGCCGACAACCAGAAATTTATCTGCCTCAACAATTCCAGTATTTCCAATGAAACCGGGGATATGGCCGTTCTGATCAGTAACGGCGTCACCGATCAGCAATTGGAGATATACTCTCAAATGCCGGACAGTCTGGATGGCTGGTATTTCATGAGTGTGGCCGAGAACCAGGAATTACTGAACCAGCGTCTGGAATCAGCTCGATCGGCCTTGAATTCCATAATCACCGATATTGCGGATTCGGAACGCCCCGATGCCCGTCCCCCCTGTATCAGGCTTTACCCAAATCCGGCCGGACACAAGATTACAGTCGAATACGCCCATATGGAACCCGGCACCTATCACTTAAGGCTTTTCAATCTGTTGGGACAACCGATATGGGAAACCCAGCTCTCATTCTCCTCCGAGGGCATGATTCCCCTATGTCTCCCCGAACTGCCGAATGGTGTCTTTTTCATTAAACTGCATCGATCCTCGATAACCTCTATCCATAAAATCATGATTTTGAAATAACCTCACCAAGCAAGGAGTATGTATGTTGAAGGAAAAAATCGAATCCTCCCAGGCTAAAATCGGTGTCATTGGATTAGGCTACGTCGGACTGCCCCTGGTCATCGAATTTTGCGGCCGAGATTTCAAGGTGACCGGATTTGATATCGATCCGAAAAAAGTGGAATTACTGAAAGCCGGTCAAAGTTACATCCGTCATATTAAGGCCGAAAAAACCAAAACCCTGATCGATCGGGGATTGTTCAATCCCACCACCGAATTCACATTGATATCGGAAGTTGATGCCGTCATTATTTGTGTTCCGACTCCCTTAGACCAGCATCGGGATCCCGACATGAAATACATTGTCGATACCTGTGAAAGCATCGTGCCCTTTATCCGCCCGGGACAACTGATCATTCTGGAAAGCACCACCTATCCCGGAACCACCGAAGACGTCATGCGGCCGATTTTAGAGAAGTCCGGATTGAAGGCCGGCAGCGATTTCTATCTGGCATTCTCTCCGGAACGTGAAGATCCGGGGAATCCGATTTATACCACCTCCACCATTCCTAAGGTGGTCGGAGGAATGAACGAAGCCAGCCTGGAATTGGCCGTGACGTTATACGGACGAATTATTCAGAAGGTGGTGCCCGTTAGTTCCACCCAGGCGGCTGAGATGACCAAGCTGCTGGAGAACATCTATCGAAGTGTCAATATCGCTCTGGTCAATGAATTAAAAATGTTGTGCGATCGGATGGGGATTGATATCTGGGAAGTGATTGAAGCCGCTTCCAGCAAACCGTTCGGATTCCATCCCTTTTATCCCGGGCCCGGGCTTGGAGGACACTGTATCCCAATCGATCCCTTCTATCTGACCTGGAAAGCCAGGGAATATGAATTCCCGACCCGGTTTATCGAATTGGCCGGCGAGATCAACACCCAGATTACCGAATTTGTCCTGCATAAAATCATCGACGCCCTCAACAATCACAGTAAGAGTCTGAAAGGCTCCACTATTATGCTGTTGGGAGTAGCCTACAAGAAAGATGTGGATGATCTGAGGGAATCCCCGGCTCTTAAGCTGATCGAGTTACTGGAAGAAAAACAAGCCCATGTTCTGTATAATGATCCCTATATTCCTCAGATCCCTAAAGTCTCACCGATGCGGAAGTATCAGATTGTTATGGAAAGCCAGCCTCTGAGCGTGGAGCTTTTCGCTAAAGTCGATGCCGTTGTAATTGTTACGGATCACTCCGATTACGATTACCAGTGGATTGTATCCAATTCCCAACTGGTGATCGATACCCGTAACGCCACCAGGAAAGTGACCGAAAATCGAAAGAAAATCGTCAAGGCCTGAAATATCCATCCTGATTGTTACATTCAACAGCCAGGATTTCATTCTGCCCTGTCTGGATTCGATCCCGGCCGCCACGCAGCTCGCTTATGAGATTGTTATCGTTGATAATGCGTCCACCGACCAAACCGTAGAATGGATCCAAGGCTATTATCCGGACTTGCCATTATGGGTATCCCCTACCAATCTGGGTTTTGCTGAAGGCAATAACCTGGCATTGTCGCATGCCTCAGGGCGATCGATCATGCTGCTCAACCCGGATACCATCCTATTACCGGATTGCCTGGATATTCTCCATCATCGTCTACATTCCGATCCCTCCATTGGCGCAGTGGCGCCGCAATTGCTGAATTTTGACGGTACACTACAACCATCCTGCCGCCGCCTATTCCAGCCTCATTATCTGATCTATGAGATCTCCGGATTGGCGGCCTTATTTCCAGATTCCCTCCGATTCGGCCAGTGGAAAATGGGCTATTTTGACCATCGTCACCCGGCTGAGGTCGAACAACCCATGGCGGCAGCCCTGATGATCAGGGCCGATCTGATTGATGAGCTCGGAGGATTCGATCCCCAGTTCACCATGTTTTTCAATGATGTCGACCTGTGCCGTCGAATCCTGACCCACCACCGCATCCTCTTCTGCCCCGACAGCCGGATCAAACACTATAAGGGTCACAGCATCTATCCTAGACGCAACCGGATGCTGATCGCCTCCCACGCCCAGATGCGCCTCTATCTCAAAAAATATGCCGATACCTTCCTCAAGCGAATGATGCTCCCGGCCTGGAACCTGCTCATCCATCTACTTCTCATCATTCGCCTGATTCTCAATTCATGCCGACGGTACCAGGATCCTCCACCTCCCTCCCCACCGACCGGTTGATCGGATCAGTCATCGATGTATCGATTATTGCAGTCTAAGAATCGAATTGGAGTATTCCAGTATGCCGGCATTGATTTTTCAGGATCATCAAAATAAATATTGCCAAATGCTTATTATTTTATTAGTTTATACCTGCTGAACGGTAAAAGTTAATTTATACGAGGAATGATTATGCCCACTAAACGAGATTACTATGAAGTGCTGGGAGTGGATCGGCAAGCCACCGAAAGCGACATTAAGAAAGCCTATCGCAAGCTGGCTATGCAGTATCATCCGGACAAAAATCCGGGAGACAAGCAATCGGAACACCAGTTCAAGGAAGTGACGGAAGCCTATGAAGTCCTAAAGGATGCCGACAAACGCGCAAAATATGACCGGTTTGGCCATGCCGGGCTGTCCGGTGCCGGAGGATTCAGCGGCGGGGGGATGGATATGGATCTTTCCGAAGCTTTGCGTTCCTTCATGCAGGATTTCGGCGGACTGGATTTCGGATTTGGCGGATTCGAGGACATTTTCGGTGGCGGACGTTCCTCCCGATCATCCCAATCTCAGCCCCGGGGTGAAGATCTGAAGGTCGCCATCGATCTGACTCTGGAAGAGATTGCCACCGGTGTTGAAAAGAAAATCAAGATTAAGAAATATGTCACCTGTGATGAATGCCAGGGAACCGGATCCCGTAACAAGCAGTTCAGTACCTGTCAGACCTGCCGAGGCAGCGGAAAAATCCAGAATATATCCAAATCCATCTTTGGGCAGTTTATCAATGTTACCCCCTGTCCGACCTGTAACGGTACCGGCAAGATTCCCAGCAATCCCTGCCAGCGATGCGGAAGTACCGGCCGCATCGAGACCACCATTCCCCTCACCATTCCCATACCCGCCGGGGTTTCAGAGGGGAATTACATCCCCCTCAAAGGTCAAGGGAATGTGGGCCCTCATAACGGCCCCGCCGGCGATATCATCATCCTGATCCGGGAAAAAAGCGATCCGGTATTCCAACGGCGTGGGGATGACGTCATCTATGAATTACGACTGACCATCTGGCAGGCCATTCTGGGTGATAAAATCAAGATCCCGACCCTGACCGGACCGGTCATGCTGCAGATCCCCGCCGGAACCCAGCCGGGTAAAATACTGCGGCTGAAAAACAAAGGAATCCCGCATCTTCACAAAAACACCCAGGGGGATCAACTGGTCGCTATCGATGTCTATATCCCTGAAAAAATATCAAGCGAAGCACGAAAACTGACGGAACAACTTAAAGACTTTCCGGAATTCCAGGAGATAAAAGGAAGCAGTTATTTCTCCCGCTTTAAGGATAAATTCAATCACTGACCCCTGATTTCCTCGTCATCCGAATGAAAACCCAGTCTTTACCCCTTTTTTTTTCCCCTTCTCCCCTGATATCCGATTCCCGAATAGAATTATCGGTTGAGGAAACCCGGCATCTGTATCAAAGCCGGCGGATAACGCCGGGGTATTCCATTGAACTGATCAACGGCAAGGGAGTCCGAAGCGAAGGAACCTTTGTCGGTTTAACTAATGGCAGACAAGCGGTCATTCATATCGGACCATGTCATACCATCGAGCGTTCTCTCCCTCGAGTCGAATGCTTTTTCCCGATTATCCGCCTGCCGCGTCTGGAAATAGCCTTGGAAAAACTGACCGAACTGGGCATCGATGCGATCCATTTTTATCATGGAACCTATTCGATTCCTTTTTCCGATCGCGCATTCCGTCAAAAATCGGATCGGTGGCAAGCCCTGATGGCAGCAGCCATGAAGCAATCGCGACAGCCTTATCAACCGGAAATAACCTATTCTTCCAGCCTGGAAAACGCCATCAGTCTCTGCCGTTCGGAATTCAGGCTGGTTCCGCTGGAAACCCGATCCGGTACATCCCTGGTCTACCACGTGGAAACCGCTCTGACCCATGACAACCTGGCGTGTATCATCGGAGCCGAAGGCGGTTTCTCTCCGGATGAAATCGAATGGATGACCTCTCACCAGTGCCGATTCGCCAGTCTCGGCCATTCCATCCTGCGGACCGAAACCGCCGCCATCTTAACGGCCGGTCTGTTGAAAACCTTAGTTCGAAAAGAGAATTCATTATGTCAAAATTAGATCCCTATCAGATCCAGAAGGATCTGACGGAATTCCTGAAACAAAAATATGGCGATCAGGCGGTTGTGCCGGAAATCAATTTCAGTGAAAAAGATGGCACCGAGAGCCATGAACCGGAAGCTCCTGAGATCAATTTTAGTCTGACGCCTGATCAACTGGCCGCCTATCTGAATGAGTATGTCATCAATCAGCAGGAAGCGGTAGAAATCCTCTCCACCAAAGTCTGTACCCATTTCCACCGCATCAATTATCTACGCCGCCGGCCGATGGAATCCGCCGCTCTAACCGGCAATATCAAAAACAACATCCTGATGATCGGATCGACAGGGGTTGGAAAAACCTATATTATCAAGCTGATCGCCGATAAAATCGGAGTACCGTTTGTGAAAGCCGATGCCACCAAATTCAGTGAAACCGGGTATGTAGGGGGGGATGTAGAGGATATCATCCGGGATCTGGTCAAGGAAGCCAAAGGCAATATCAAGGCGGCTGAATATGGAATCGTCTATATTGATGAAATCGATAAAATCGCGGCCGGCAAGGGGATTATCGGTCCCGATGTATCCAGAACCGGGGTCCAGCGCAACCTGCTCAAATTGATGGAAGAGACCGAAGTCAATCTCAAGGTCCCCCATGATATCGCCTCTCAGATGGAGGCACTGATGGAAGTCCAGAAGAACGGGAAACTGAAACGGCAGGTCATCAATACCCGCCACATCCTTTTTATCGTCTCGGGAGCCTTCGACGGCCTGGCTGATATTATCAAACGACGGAAAAACAAGCAGGAAATCGGATTTTACAGCCAACTCTCCACCCGGCGGGACGAGATCGAATACCTCAAAATGATGCAAACCGACGACCTGATCGAATATGGTTTCGAATCCGAATTCATCGGCCGCCTCCCCGTCATCACCGTCCTGAACGATCTGACCGAAGCGGATCTGCTTAAAATCCTGAATAATCCCAAAAGCTCGATCATCAATTCTAAAAAAATCGATTTCGCGTCGTATGGAATCAGCCTGGAATTCACCCAGGAGGCATTGCATCATTATGCCAAGCTGGCCGCCAAAGAAAAAACCGGGGCCCGCAGCTTGGTCAGTGTAATCGAAAAATCGCTGATCCGCTATGAACGCAGCCTGCCTTCCACCACCCTCAAAGACTTCCTGGTTACCGAATCCGTCGCTGTGTCCGATGAATTCACACTTCCGGCCATCATCATTGAAAACAGCCTGAACCAGTTTCGGAATGAGTATGAGCATATTTACCATATCCGGCTAAACTTTACCACGGATGCCATCGAATACCTGAATGAAACCTTCCGGGAAAATCCCGCCGGAGTTCGGGAGTATTGTCATGGAATCCTGAAAGATTACGAATATGGACTCAATCTGGTCAACCAGAGTGAATTCACCATTACCCGCGAGGTTTTAATCGATCCCCGAAGTTATCTGACTCGCCTGATCAAAGAATCATATGAAAAGAATTGAATTATGGCTTGTGTTGGGCATTCTGATCCGGTTCAGCGCGATTCAGGCAGCCCCTCACCTGTTGATCCTGACCATCGATACCTTCCGTCCCGATTTTGTCGGCTGCTTTCATCCCACTGCCGATCCGGCTTCCTCCCTGACACCAGCCCTGGATTCACTGGCCGGCGAATCGGTTGTTTTTAGCCGATGCTATGCCACCTCAGCCTGGACCTCACCCGGACTGGTCTCCATCCTGACCGGACTCTACCCATCCTCTCACCAGGTCACATCCCGGGATCGATCCATCCCTCCAACTCTTCCGACCCTCTTCAAACTCATTACTCCGATCGGGTACCAGTGCCAGGATATCTGCTATCTGACTGTAATCCCGAATTTCTACCATCTGGGAATGACCCCCTACCCGGAACGTGAACAATACCTAAACTCCGGCGACCAAATCCTGTTCCACTACCTAGAAAACTACCGTTCAACCGCTCCCTTCGGGTTGTGGTACCATTACCGCGATCTGCATATCCCCTATGAAGCCGACTTCCGCTATCTGCCATCAGATTTTAAAACCATGATTCCATCCGATTCGAACGCTCTCAAGCGATACCGTCTGGTGACTACCATGCCGGTCATCCATTATGGTTCAGTCGCATTTCTCCCGACGGACTCGCTTTGGGTTAAACCGCTGTATGGATCCCAGGTCAAGCGCATGGATACCGAATTTATCGCCCCCTTGATCCGGCAACTGAAAGCGCAGGCAATATGGGATGATCTGATACTGATCATCACGGCCGACCATGGCGAGGAGTTATTGGAACACGGGTTTGTGGGGCATGGTTCCACTTCGCTCAACAGCCGGCTCTATAACGAAATCATCCACATTCCACTAATCATCAAATTCCCCCGCCGCGAGTATGCCGGCCGGAAAATTACCGATATGGTCCAACAAATCGATCTGGTGCCGACCATCCTGGACTACCTTCACATCCCGATCCCCCAATCGCTTCAGGGCCAGAGCTTGATCCCCCTGTTGCAGGGAGACCGGATCAATCGCCCCTTTTTAATGGCGGAAACCAATCCCGGCGGCTATCAGGCTGATCCGTCCATGCTGAACACCGAGATCAAAGCCCTCTTCAATTCAAAAGCCAAACTGATCCGCACCCGGGATCCGAGCAACTCTCACTATGAATTCTATGATCTGTATCGGGATCCCAAAGAGAAAACCGATCTCTATCCGGCTCACCACTCCGAACTCAATATCCTGATGGACGGATTGGAACCCAAAATCTCAGCCACACCCGAAAGCTCTCAAACCGCTTCGATTAGAATTCCGGACACCGTCCGTGCCCATTCTCAACTTATGATTCCGACGATTCTGGTCCCTAAGAACAGCGACCGGCTCTCTTATCAGCTTCATCAGGGAGCCATCCATGGAGAATGGACGGGACCGGATTCGATTTGGTATATCCTGAACTATCAGGTCGGAAGCGGTTCGCTCAGTCTGAAAGGAGAATTCAGGGTATTTGGCAACCGCCATGTTTTCGGCCCCTTCAGCCCGGCTATGTGGAATACCTTGGCCATTTATAATCCATGGGTATTTCGGGTTTACCCGGAGGGAAGGCCCGATCTTCAGAGCCGGCGGCTGGATTTCACCCTAACCGCTTACCAGCCCAATCATGGGCATTCTCCATCCTCCCTCGCACTCTTTTTTTTCCGATCCCGGCCGCTCATCAGCTCGATCCTAACCCAATCCCCCCTCTTTTCACGATACGGCTTGATCGGAATCATGATCCTGACTCTGCTCGGTATCCTGATCTACGCCATGCGATATGCTCCTCCAGGCCAAGGTAAAGCCAATCTTTGCCTGGCCCTGTTTTTGCTCGTACTGCAATTCCATTTCTTCACCTTGGGTGTTATGCCGCTGTATTGGGAAAAACTCTACCATTGGGCGGGAGGCGGAGAAAAACTCTCCGGGTATTCGCTCTATCTGGGAGGACTTTTCTTCTTTCTGTTCATTCTGGTTTATCTGATCCGACGTCGAACCCGAATCTGGTGGAAAATTATGCTGGACGCCCTGACCATCATTGGTTTGTTGCTGGTTCTCTATCATCAGAGCATCGCCGCCACCCGATTCCATATTTTTATCTATACCCTGTTGGGACTCCTCCTGATCCACTATCTCCATTACCGCGGCCGATCATTCCGAACCAGCCTGATTACCAGTGTACTGATGATGAGTTTTTTCAGTCTGCTGGATGAACTGATCCAGTTTTATCTACCGATCCGCTATTTCGGTCTCGATGATATCTGGATCAATCTGCTGTCCTCCCTGGCCGGAATCAGCCTCGGAGTTTCGATGCTATCCCCATCCCCGCATCCATCCCGGCCCTCGATCGATCAGAATTACCACGGTTATCCGCCGGATGACCAATAAATCTGTTGCCAATCCTTATTACCTTCATGTGGAAGGCAAACGGCCTCCTCCCGGCTAAAATTCGAATATAGCGAAATGGACAAGATCATACTTTCTTTAAAAGTACCCGCTCAGTCCTTCACCTGAATTGATCAGCCGATAGAGGAAGAACCATCCTATCGCTTAAAGATCAAAATCCCAGATCCGGTACTTTTTATAGACAACGCCCCCGACCTTCTCGATGGCTTTATTGATCATCACATTATCCTCAAGTTCCCAGGAGAGTTCACCGTGCTGCAGACCCAAGCGACGGCCATTATCGAAGGGGATCACATACAGCAGGGAATCGATACCGGATTGTCGGTATTCAGGCAGAATCCCGGCAATCAGCATCCTGCCCCAATTGAACTTGGGATAGGGCTTGAGGTAGATCCGCCATCCCAAAACCATTAATTGCAGCAGGGACTGAATCCATAGCGGCCACCGCTTGAAACGGCGCAAAGCATAGGTAACTTCCATCAGATCAAAAACCGAACCGGTAACCGCCACCGGTTTGTCATGATCCATGATAAACATGATCAAGCGTTCATGGCTGATCAGAACCAGATTTTTAGCCAGCACCGAGATCTCTTTTTCCGTAATGGGAACATACCCCCAATTATCTTTCCAGGCCGTGCGATAGATCTCCATGATCTGCTCAATATCGCGCCGGGCATTTTTTTTGTCGAAGTATCGAATGGAGAATCCTTTCTTCTCCATCCTGGTCTTGACATAATCGGCAATCCGCATCACCTTTTCCGGAACCGGTTTGGATACATCCAGATAAAAAGCGATCAAATCTTTGGCTTTCTGCATCCCAAAGCGCCCGCACAGGTCGAGGTAATAGGGCGGATTATAGGGCATCATGATACAGGCATGAGAATCAAAGCCTTCCATCAGCATACCGCATTCGTCATTCGTCCCGAAACTCATCGGCCCCCGCATCCGATTCATTCCCCGTTGTCTGAGCCATTCAGCGGCCTTGGTAAATAAGGCGTCCGAGATCCGCGAGTCATTGCGGCATTCAAAAAAACCCCAGAATCCGGTTTTTTCATGATGAAACTCGTTATGCAGACGATCGATCAATACCGCAATCCGCCCCTGACACGCCCCCCGCTCATCATAAGCTAAAAGAAACTCCGCCTCGGCATGCTCAAAAAATGGGTTCCGCTTGCGATCCAACCGCAGCTCGATATCCTGAATCAAGGGAGGCGCCCAATGGGTATCCTCCCGGTAAATTTCCCATGGCAAGGCCATAAACTGTTTCATTGCTTTCCGTTGATCCACCGATACAATCCTGATTTCCATTCGCGTCAATCCCCTCTCTGTATGAATTCCAATGCCATAAAGATATAAAAAAAAAACCGCTTGTCAATCTATTTTCCCATTATCTGTCTATCCACTTTTTTCTTTCTCTTGACAAACTGCTCTTTTCAGTTTAGATTATAGAAGAGTCATCTGAAATCTTAGAAATTCGACAATGATCCATAGTCATAGACAGCTGAAAATCAGCAATACCACGCCTATCGGCTTCGGTTATACTTTCAAGCCTTTGCCTCCCTGCTCCTGTTGGATAAAGTATATGATGATAAATTATGACGGCTGATAGTAAAACGGTCATCCCAAGATCGGAACCAAACTATGAACAGCAGGAAGAAACGCCTTCCTTTATTGACCAGTCTGATTCTGATGCTGGTCATTTCCATACCGGCTTATGCCCAATCCAGAGAGAAACCCCTGATTATCGGGGCGGATAACAACTATCCCCCTTTTGAATTCATCGATCAGAATGGTGAGTTGAGCGGCTTCAATATCGAACTGATCCGGGAAATTGCCCGGGAAATGGGGATGGAAATCCAGATTAAATCAGGAATCTGGAGTACACTTCGACAGGAATTCGATGATGGTAAAATCGACATTCTATCAGGGATGTTTTACAGCGAGTCTCGGCTTCAGACTTATGCATTCTCAATCCCCCATTCGATCATCAGTTACGCCTATTTTGTCCATAACGATTCGGATGCCGTCATATCGGAAGAGCAGTTAAAGACCAAACGGATTGCCTGCCAGAACAATGATATAATCCATGAATACTATAAAGCGTTAGGATTTGATGTGTTCGGTGAGAATTCTCCACGGGAGGCCCTGATTGGACTTGCCCGGGGGCATTATGACTGCTGTGTGGTCAGTAAAGTGGTAGGATTGTATTACCTCCGGGAATTAAAACTAAAGTCGATCCGGATTACCGGCAATCCCTTTTTTATTCAAAAATACTGCTTTGCAGTTCGAAAATCCGATTATGATCTTTTAGCCCGTTTGAATGAAGGCCTCTATTTTATAAGGTCGACTCCATTTTACGAGAAACTCTATTCCAAATGGCTGGGTGAAAGCGGACCCTATCCCAGCCGTTCCGGTTATCCGGACTATTTTATCCCGTCTCTGAGTGGGGCAGCCATTCTCCTGCTGATTTCGTTAAGCTGGATGATCCGATTGATGATAAACAAGCGAAACCAGGATCAGATCATATCCAGGAATATCCAACAGATTGCCGAGCAAAACGAGGTGATTAGAATCAACCGGCTTCGCTGGGAGTGTCTGCTCGATACTGTCGATAACGGCATCTGGGACTGGAATCTGGAAAGCGGGGTGGTCTATTTCTCCAACCGATGGAAAGAAATGCTGGGATACCAACCGAATGAATTGAAGTCCGATTATGAAACCTGGAGTTCCCTTCTGCATCCTGACGATCAAAAATCAGTGCCGGCTGCCGTATGGCAATACATCCGGGATGAATCTCCCTCCTATCAGATCGATTGTCGAATGAAAACCAAAAGCAATAACTATCGGTGGATTCGAACCCAAGGCCATAAAATTCGGAATGAAAAAGGGCAATGTATCGGCATCATCGGAAGCCATATCGACATCCAAACCCAAATGGATCTGAATGCTCACCTCGAACAAATCCGGCAGCAGTTCAACCAGCTCATGAAGTATACGCCGGATGGAATCCTGATTACCGATCCCAACGGAATTATTCAGGAAACGAATCTCGAACGATGGGAATCCATCAATCCGGTATTTGCCCAAGCCAAAGGCATGCCGGTCTGGGAACTTTACCGCCGACTTTCTCCGGAACTGGAGAATAATTCGGAACGCACGCATCGGATCAAGAGCATCATTCTGGATTTTTTAAAGACCGGAAAAGGAAAATGGCTTGAAAAACCGATCGGACACCACATCCGGGATCGGGAAGGTAAAGACTACTTTTTTCAGACCATTAGTTTTCCCATTCAAACGCCTCAGGGGTTCCGATTGGGAGGAATCAGCCGCGATATATCGGGCCTACAGAAAAGTGAAAAAGAGAAACTATCATTGCAAAACCAGCTCACTCAGGCCCAAAAAATGGAGGTGGTTGGAATTCTGGCAGGTGGTCTGGCCCATGATTTCAATAATATTCTGGGGGGGATCACCGGCACCATATCCCTGCTTCAGTACTACCTTTCTCAGAACATCCCGATCGAACGGCAGCAATGGATTGATAGTGTCATGATCATTGAAAAATCAGCCGAACGAGCCACTGAGATCGTTAAACATGTTATGGCGCTATCCCGCAAACCGGAAATCAAGAATAGTGTAGTGGATCTGGTTCCGATGCTGACTCATATCGATAAAATCTGCCGCAACACCTTTGATAAATCGGTGGAAATCAAAACCGAAACAGTCCTCAATCAGGCAATCATGATGGGTGATTCCACGCAAATTGAACAATTGTTCCTGAACCTTTGCATTAACGCCTGTCATGCCATGACCATCATGAGAACTTCATCCGAAGCCCAAGGCGGAACTCTCAGTCTGATCCTGGATAAAACCCATATCCCTCCCCCATCGAATCTGATCATCAAACCGGGTTGGTATTGGTCGATCAACATATGTGATACGGGGGTGGGAATCCCGCCCCAAAACCGGGATAAGGTTTTCGACCCGTTTTTCACTACCAAAAGCAAAAAAGATGGCAGTGGATTGGGTTTGTCGATCGCCTATATGATCACGGATCGGCATGGCGGGGCCATTACCCTCGATTCTCAACCCGGAATCGGAACCTGTTTCCATGTTTTTCTTCCGGTACTTGAAAAAACCAGGGATGAGGACACGGTATCCCCGGAAGAAAATCCGGGAACCATCCTGATGATTGAAGATGAAGAAGTAGTAGCCCAAGTAGCCTCCCAGATGCTGTCCGAATATGGATACAACGTTATCTGGGCCGCTAATGGGATCGATGGCCTGGAATTCTATCGGCAAAAAGCCGGTAAAATCGATCTGATTATTCTGGATATGGGATTGCCAAAACTATCCGGGATGGATACTCTCTCGAACTTAAAACAGTTCAATCCCAATCTCAAGATCCTTATCTCCTCCGGCTCCTCGATCACAATCCCCGAACACCTGTCCACGTCCGGCAAGTTGGACTTCATTGCCAAACCCTATTCTATGACCGAACTGATCAATAAAACCCGATCGATGCTGCAAACCGACTGATCATGAAAATCCTGTTGACAATCCCGGTAAAAAATGTATATTATTGATTCCTTGCGAAAGTGGCGGAACTGGCAGACGCGCTGGACTTAGGATCCAGTGGGTAACACCGTAGGGGTTCGATTCCCCTCTTTCGCATTGCAACAACCTACCAGCTTGGATAATCCTTTTCACCCCATTCGATATTATCATTATCATAATTGGATGAATCAATTAAAAAACTGATAGTCGATCGAGACCGATCGGAGGGGAACCCGGATCCGATCAAAACGGACTCGGATTGAATCACTATACCAGTCGCCATGAAAGCTGGAATCGGCGGCTCCAAACAACAGCATCTGATGGTAAGCTTTATCATACATAAAAAAACTAACCCGGACAGTGTCGGTAAAATCCCCCCGGATGCGCAAGTCGATCCCCCAAATACTTCCCTGCCAGTTTTTCTTCTTCAGGACAATCATTGTATCCTGTGAAATATCCAGCATCAGACCGCTTCGTTCTTTCATGGCCCAGCAGCCTGACAACAGACTGCCTATAACGATCCCTATTCCAAGAGATCTCCCTAACCATACAATCGTTTTCATCATCATTTCACTGCCTTTGAAACGTTCCGGAGGCATTGATATTATTACGGCTTTCCCAATCCGGCTGCCACCAGTGAATCCGGACAGTCGAATCGACCGGTGAAACATCTCGCTGAGCAATATTCAAACGAACCTCTCTCCAGTTTTCCCCTTGACGCTCATTTAAATAGGATATCGGAACGGCAATTTCGGCTGCATAACCGTTCCGATCCGTTAAAGCGGTTGCCCGGGTGCCGGATGGAAGCTTTTTCCCGTAAAAAGTATCGGTTTGCAATAACATCGAAGATGGAGTGTGACCGGGAGAGAGAGTCAGTACTAAAAAATCTACCCATTTGGATAGCCCCCGGCCTAAGGAACGGACAGGATCAGGCCGAGCATCCAGATAAATCATTATCCCATCTCTGAGAGCCGGATCGGTACCATTAACGACCAATCCGCTGTCTATTACCTGGATTGCCAGGTAAAACCAGTGATCATCCCATGTCATATCAAACTTGAAATTACCCCCGGATTCCGGCATCAGGGTATGACAGGATAGGGGTTCCCATTCCTTCAAATCACCATCCACCTTGATCTGAACAGGCTTTCGCCTTATTGACCGCCTCGGGTACTCATTCACATTATAACTCCGTATGGACAACGCCGCATTCTGATCCTGATGTTTCATCCTCAACACCGTCCACCCGGCACGGACTGGAACAATTGAGCCGCTCAGCGGGTCCAGAATCCCGGCTTTGGATGTGTCCATAATTTCCATGACAGGACTGACGGCATTACATCGATAACCATCAGAATACTGCAATTCAAGTAAAAAATTGGCATTCTCACCCAGCGATTCAAGATCGGCCATATGTAAAGAACCACTTCCAATCGATTTGACGGCACAATCCAGCGGGCGAGGTTTATTCTTCCAAAGCAAGAAATGAAGCATTTCCTCCATCTGTTGGCGACATGATACTCGAGAATGATACCCGCCATAGACATGGCAATAGGCCAGATTATCTCCTTCTGTCCACCCCTGATTCAGCAAATGCTGAGCTACTCGCCGAGCATTCCGCCACATTGCAGGATCCTCAGTGTCAGCCGACATAATCCAGAACCGGGTCTTGGGCTGATGATACGCTCCTTGGGCAGTCAATCGGATCGGATAGTCATTATCCCACCAAAAAGACGGACTCATACAGGCCGACAACCCAAATCGATCAGGATGAGAATAGGCCAGATGAAAGGATGCCAATCCACCCAATGAATGACCGACAATCCCGGTACAACAAGGATCTTTCATAGTCCGAAAACTATGGTCAATATAAGGCTTAATCACCTTGTTCCAATAATGATAGAACTGATCCAATTCACCTCCCGGAATTCTACAGATTCCCGGAGTCGGCGTCAGTTCCTTGAAGCGGTTTCCATTATTATGAATGGCAACCAAAATAGCCGGATTGATTAAACCATCATTCCATAACCGATCATGAACCCTATCCGCTCCCAAACGGGTGGAATCCGAATTGCATCCGTCGAAAACACGTTCTCCATCCAGAAAATAGAGAACCCGGAATGAATCCTGACACCCATAGTAATTCGAGGGCAGAACAACACTGATACTCCTCATGCCATTGAACAATCCCTGGTCCGAAAGGCTATCGATCCGAATCTCACGGGTATATTTCCTGGGACGGGGATTCCAATGGGCATAGTAAGACACCGTATAGGTTAAAGCGATAAAAGCCCGTTCAACCGACTCAGCCTGAATCCTGATCAGTTCAGTTTTAGATGGAGGCCGAGTTCTCCACTCTTCCCGTTTCCGATTGACCATCCGATAAATAGAATCCTCGATCGGCATCATGGTTGTAATCATTTTAAGGGCACGATCACAATGAACCAGCCGGGGATTGTCATGATCAAAAATCATCGATTTGAGCCGTTGGGCTGCCCCATACATGGAATAGTCGGAAACGGAACTGCTCAAAGCCGGAGGCTCTCCGACCGGCCAATAAGGAACGGCGATCGAGGCCAGGGGATTGCCCAGCAACCCCCACATCGTAGTCAAAAATGCCGGTTCTCCCGGTTTGACACCATGAAATACAACGGCCGCAATAGAAAATGGAGTGCATATGGTACGACTGCAATCCACATACCCGTTCGGAACCGACGGATCACCCGATGCCGATAGATTATCCGGAATATCACGAATCTGATGCTTCATAATACTTCGAACCCCCAAACTGTCCCCCTGGAAAAAGTCCTCGATAAAGGCCGCAGAACGTTTATAACGCTCTATTCCATTATTGCCTCCCTGACTGAATGTAAAATTGGTTCTGACAATATAACCATGGGGTGCAGTAATCGAATCATTGGCATCATACATCCAATAATGATGACTGTTGACCTCAAATATGGCGGCCCCTCCAATTGAATCCATAATACCGAATACCGCCTTTGTTTTTCGCCCCGTCAGATTGGTCGAATCCAACAAAAGTTTGAAATCATGGACTGTAGCACACCTTTCAAGCGCCAGATCCATGAAGGGACCGTTGCCTAATCCATTAATCCCTTCCGGATAATCATTGATATAGGTGTTCACCAAAACCATGCCTTTCTCATTGACTCCAAACCAGGATTGATCAAAACCATATTCCGGTGTTATATTGGACAGAAAATCATATCCATCCGTCCGGGTGTAATGGAAAATATTCGGTTTGACTTCATAATCACGGGTTTTCCACACCATCGGTCGTCCATCCTCAGTAGCCCTGCCAATCGCCACCCCGATGGTACAGGATTCCAACTCAGCGAAATTGATGCAGCCGAAAATGATGATCATCCAGAAGGTTTTCACCGCTTGATTCCTCCATGATATACGTTGGTTCCAACAGCCTGCTCACCATCAATTGAGTGATATGATCCTATCCTCAAATTAAATTTATTTTTGGCATCGATTATTAGGCTTATTAGACATTATCATCAATAAAAAGTATAACTAACTCCAATATGAATCTTCTGTTTTTTACTATCGATAAAACCAGGATAAAAATCACACGCAGAATGATCAACCGGAGAAAGCGGAATTTGAAAGATACCGGTCAACCAACTCATGCAGGTGTTGGGGATCGATAGGTTTGCTCAGATACCCATCAAAACCGAATTCATCGGCTCTCTCCAGGTCCTGAGGCATGGCATAAGCTGTATAGGCAATGATAGGCAGATCCGGCCGGAAAGATTTTATCATCCGAGTCGCATCATATCCATTCATGATCGGCATTTTCAGGTCCATGAAAACCGCTGATATTTCAGCATTCACCCTGCAAAATTCTACCGCTTCCCGACCATTTTTGGCATGCAGCAAGCGTAAATCCCGATCGCTCAATAGTTCCTTGATGAATAAATAATTATACTCCTCATCTTCACATACCAGAATCGATTTCGGCTTATACGGTTCAAGGTTTTCACTATCTGTTTTCCGATTATGGCTCAATACCGGTCGGTAAGGAACCGTAAAAAAGAAGGTTGATCCCTGACCGGGTTCTGAAACCAGATGCACCTTACCGCCCAGGAGCTCAACATAACCGCGGGAAATAGCCAATCCCAGACCGGTTCCGCCATACTGCCGGCTCATCGATGAATCCGCCTGCCGGAATCGCTCAAAAATCTTGGCATGCAAATCGGGTTGAATCCCGATTCCGGTGTCTTTGACATAAAACTCCACCTCATAGGTTTTCAAACCGTACCCGATCTCAATACAACCCTGATGAGTAAACTTGATGGCATTGTTGATCAGATTGGTCAAAATCTGGCGAAGCTTGATTTCATCCGATATAAACTTGTCATGAGAATCCGCCAGTCCCAAGGTTAGATGTAAGGCAAGATTTCGATCCTGGGCCGCGGTTCTGAACGACAATTCAAGATCCTTCAACATCGCATTGATCGAAACCGGTTCAAAATTGATCTTTTCCTGTTTGGTTTCCAAGGTGGAGATAGCCAGAATGTTGTTGACAACCGCCAGAAGCTGTTTGCTGCCGGCGATGATGATTTCCGTATACTGGTGACGTTTATCCGATGTCGGATCGGCTTGCCCCAACATCTCGGAGAATCCGATAATCGCGTTCATCGGGGTGCGAATCTCATGCGACATATTCTGCAAAAATGCCGTTTTCAGCCGGTCACTCTCTTCCGCCTTTTCCTTGGCGGCAATCAGCTGGATCTCCGTATTTTTCTGTTCACTGACATCCATCACCGTAAACACCATCGTATCCTGCTCAATCATTGGAATCCTGGCGGCATTGACAATCCGATGCTCACCATCTTCACGGCAGATAATGATATTATCCCACCGCATCCTTTCAGCATTCCCGGACTGGACATCCGATTTGATCCTTTTTTCAATCATCGCACGATAATCCTCATCCGGAAATACATGGCTGAAGAACTCCTCTTCATTCTTGAGGATTTCCGAATTCCACCCATAAATAGCTTCATACCGCTTATTCATATAGGTCAGCTTCGATTCATTGAACCGACTTAAACCCAATCCGATCGGAAGATTATCCATAATGGTCTGAATGAATTCATTCTTCTGCCGGATCGCATTTTCTACTATTTTTCTGGCAGTGACATCCCGGGCAAAAACCAGAGCCCCGTTTTTCTTTTGGTACTGGAATGGGATCGCTGAGATTTCGACTTCAATCACACTTCCATCAAGCCGTAAATGTCGGAATTCAGCTCTGGGAACGGTAATACTCGCCCCATTCAGATCAGCCATCCGTTGCATTACGATTTCCCTATCATCCGGATGAACCCGTTCAATAATGGGAGTATCCAGCAGTTGATCAAGATGATCGGCTCCATAAATCGCCAAAGCGGCATTATTCAGATAGGAAAACCGATAATCCGTCTGAATATAGATTCCGTCCGGGGCGTTTTCCACCAAAAGCTTGAAATGCTCCTCCTTAACCGACAACTCGTTATATAAATGAAGCAGTTCCTCATAATGCTCCTTCAATTCGAATACATTAAACTGAGAAAGCTGGTTCAGTCGATTTTCCAACTCGGAAATCTCGTTTTGGAGATCCTGATAGCTAGGTTTTGGTGAATCCATCGGTTCCTTAAGCATTGTTATCCTGATTTTAGAATCTTCAATCCGCCGATCTTCCCTGCCGCCTTCAGTCGATCATCGTTGTCGGAAGGTCGATCAGGCTTCATACATAACTTATCATACACTATTTTATAAAAAAATTCAAGATTTCATTTTATTGATTTTTTTTTACTGGTCATCTCCATCCCGGACAACGTGCCGAAGCCGAACCCGGTAGGCGCAATGATCCGAGGCCACCGAATCCTGAATAACCTGACGGTTGATCACCTCCCATCCATCGTTCGGACACGTCATAATATAATCGATTTTTCGATCGGGGCAATTGGACGGAAAGGTGAACGCAGGCTGATCGGGAGCATAAGCCGGAGACCAGATTTTCTGCAGGGTTTGAATGGTGCGGCTGCCCGGGATATCATTAAAATCTCCGGCCAGCACCATCGGATACGGATAGGATTCCATCTCGCGAACCAGATGGTTGACTTGCATCATCCGTACGCTGTCCTGACTCAGATAATCCAGATGAGTACTGACAAAAACCAAGGTATCACCGGCCGGCATGACCGTCATAACCTCGACCGCTACTCTTGGTTCATGCCCTGTCCGGAAGGGCAGGGGAATGATCCGGGTTTGGATCAGACTCCATCTCGACAATACGGCATTTCCATATTCGCCCCCATCAAAATTCATCGCCTTACCGAACAGAGGGATTAGCCCGGTTCTATATCCCAGCTCCATGGCCAAATCCATATTCTTAGCCCGATGGGTCCGATAATCCACCTCCTGTAAGGCTACCAGATCAGGCTCAGCATCCCGAATCACCTGGGCAATCCGGTCCAGATCATAATCCCCCTGGGTCGTTGCCCCATGAAAGATATTGAAAGTCAGAACCGTAATTTCACGATTGCCGGAGCTTATCTCACCCGCAACCAGCAGTACCCCCTTCACCGATACCATCAATACAATCCAAACGATAACCATTCTCATATCGATATCCCATTCGACTTATCAACAGTCCGGTTTGCTTCTTTAATCTCGCCGAGTGTTACATTGCGATTCATAAACCGATCCTTGCTTTTCTGGCGTTTGGATTGTATAGCGTTGATAGGACAGAGATTGATGCAGGCCATACAATAGATACAGCCGTCATTAAAAACAGGCTGCGGATCGAGCCGGATATTATCGACCGGACAGACCTCGACACATATCCCGCATCCATTGCAGGCTTCGGTAATCCAAAAATTCCGGCATTTCCCTCCCATCATCCATTCCTTAGATTTCAGGGCAAAAAAAGAAATCACTCTCATGATCGGATTACGGGCAGGGTGGCTCCGCCGGGTATTCCGGATATCATGGAGAATCGATTCCAAATGTTCTTCACTATGCTTATTGGGTTCCTCCCGAATCTCCCGGGCTATATCGAACATGGGAAGATAATTGTCAACCATCAGAATCTGATTACTGTAATCGATCCGGATTCCAGCCCGCTCGGCCATCCTCACCAGATGCCCGACTCCCTCTCCCGGAAATCCGCCATAGGTCATAACGGCAAAAATATAGGAAGCCCTCAGTCGGACCTTACGAAGAAACTCCATCACGATATCAGGAGTACCAAGAAAATAGCAGGGACAGACAATTCCGATCCTATCATCTTCCAGACTGGTCACCCCCATTTTCATCAATCGCGGAATGGAAAGGAGTTCGCCCTGTTCTCCCACCCCCTGACGATCCGCCAGTCTTTTAGCCACATACAAACTGTTTCCGGTCGCTGTAAAATATAGTACTTTCATTGATCTTCCCATCCTTTACTGATTGAAGAAATCACCATAATCCCCCGGTCGGATAGGATCTAAAACAGGATCATCAGATCCATTCTACCGGGGAATACCGAAAGCTGAAATCCCTGAGCTGTGCTTTTCCGTCGATGCAGAGCCGGAATGGCGTATCCGATGGCGCTGCCGACTGCCGCTCCGGCCAGGATGTCGGTGGGAAAATGATTGCCGGAATGGTATCGGCAAAATCCGGTCGCTCCGGCGGCCGACAATCCGGTTATCCAGATCAATTTTCCACAAGGATTATCGCCATACAGGTCACGATAGGTGACCGCCAGAAATACTGATGCACTAAAGGCATTGGCCGTATGTCCTGAAAAAAAGGAATTGTTTCCCTGATCATCCTCAATCAGTTCCATCCGTTGGATCTCACTCAGATCGGAATTGTAAAGATAAGGCCGTTTACGCTTCACCAGAGCCTTGGTCAGGTCCTTCAGCCCGTTGGTCAGGGCCACGGTTTCCAAAAACATGATACTATAGGTAGCCAGTTCCCGCCAGTTCCGGTGACGGGATTGAGCCAGCCAAATCGCCCCGGGAGTGGTTAACAATCCTCCCGCCAGAATATCACTGATCCGGCCGAAATCGGGATCCCAGTTCCGGGTAGACCATCGATCCAGCGGATTGATATCCGATCGGCTCAATCCGGCCAATTCCTCCCGGCTGATCTCGAAATGACGGTTATCCAGGTAAAGCGCCAGACATTCGGAACCGATTCCGCCTGAAAGCAGGGCATAATCCAGGGTATTCAGGCGATAGGGGAAATCGGAGGCTGGTGACTCGATCCTGAAAAGGATCAGGAGCCAGACCATCACTGGGGTCAATCGAATAACCGGAGAGAGGGGATTACCTCTCATTTCGCCATGGCCTGTCGTTTCCAATCGGCCGGCATTTTTTCAATAGCATATCGCAAGGCTGTCCTCGGCATCCGTGCCTTGTTACTCATCACATAGTCAAAAACAGCCTCGGGATGGGCCTGGCTGGCCGCTTTCAGCATCCAGCCATAGCCTTTCCGAACCAGGTCATCGCTATCCATCAGAAGCTGATCGGCAATCCGGAAAATATCCTCCAGATAGCGTCCCTCCCGGGCCGGAATGATCAGAGAAACGGCCGCCGCTCTTCGATCCCATCGATTGGAGGATGGTGTCCAGGATTTAAGATTGTCAAGATATGCCGGGTACCTATCGATAAAACTCCCGATGGTATGATTGCATAAGGTATCACAGGAAGCCCAATTACTGACATTCTGATGGACCCATCGCTCAAAAACGGAAAAATCCGAAGGCTGATACTGGGTTCGGAGCTGGTATGACCAATCACAAGCCACAAACGTCTCCTCCATCATGCCGGATTGCCACAACCGGTCACAGCAGATCAAAATCTCGGATTTGGGAAGATCACGGATCAACTTGAAACACTCCCGAGCGATCCGACCAACCACTGCCGATTGGACACCGTACAGTCTGACCTCCTCCTTGAAGAACCGCTGACCACTCTCCCTCACAGCCGGATCGGCACTCTCATTCAAACGCAAACGAACCTGATCGACAATAGGATTCATACCTGACCTACCACCACCACATAGTTTTTCCCGAATTTTTTGGCGCATTTAGGACAAGTGGTATACCACATATACCATTTTTTGACCGTCAATCCCTGCCGGCCGGCCACCGCTTCAAAATCACGGCACCATGCCCCGGTTTGATTAAAATCTCCTTCATACACCTTACTGAAAAACCGTCCGCTCAGTTCGAAATTTTCAGCTTCCGCCACCGGTTTGTCCACCGCCAGATAAAGATCCATATTCCATTTGGAGGTATGATCGGACAGACAAAGCCAATCGGGGCATTGGGCTCCCGATTTTTCCAATTGTCCCATCATCCGTTTGATCACCCGACTGAATGTAATCGGGATATAAAACAGGGTAAAGACCTTGTCCCGGATAAAGGTTTTCCGGTTCCATTCCAGCATTTTCCCGTCCCAGGGTTCGGGATTGAACCGGGGACAACATTCGGTTTCATTCATACTGAGCCTCCTTGATAATACATCCTGTTTTATCCGACCGATGGTATCAGGCTGGATCGCAGCCTGATACCATCAATGGCCGCCCTGATCATGGCCTGGAATCCGATAGCGTTCAATCCAATTCCATAGATTCGGAATCGATTACGATCACACCACTAAACTCCATGGTTCGAATTCCTCCTTGATTGATCCGGCTGATCATCCGTAACAATCCGGTCACGGCCTGCCAATTTAGCCATATATAATCGGCGATCGGCCTTACTGATAATACTTTCGGCCGTGATTGCTTCCTGCCGGAAATCATCACAGTCAGCGATCCCGCAACTGAACGAATAACTGATGGCATGGTGGTTGAAGACCAGTCGATCCCGCTTGATCTGCCGGCGGATCCGTTCAATGATCCCCAAGGTCTGCCTTTTATCACTATGGATCGAAATAATCAGAAATTCCTCGCCCCCATAACGTCCCGGGATATCATAAATCCGGATATGGTGCAGAATGGTTCGTGAAAATTCCAGCAGCACATAATCACCGGTCTGATGCCCATACCGGTCATTGACCAGCTTGAAGTGATCCAGATCTATCAGCGAAACCGAAAAACGGATTCCCAGACGTTGAAATTCGGCTATCACTGTCTCAAACCGTTCAAACAGATAGCGGCGATTGAACAAATTGGTCAACGGATCACGGATCGAAATCTCCCGAATCCGTTCCTCCATCCTTTTCTGTTCCGTAATATCATTGATGGTGGAGATAACGATGGCCTGATTGTTGAGATCAATAAGCTCCGCGGAGACCAATCCGGTAATGATTCGACCGGAGCTGATTTTAAAATCCTGTTCAACTCCATGCAATCGCTTATTCTGAGCGATTGCACGATCAAATCGCTCACGATCCTCATCACAAACCCAGAACCCCATCTCATTGACCGTTCGTCCGATCACCTCCCGGTAATCGTAACCGCTAATCCTGACGAAACCATCATTGACCTCGATGATCATTCCGTCCGTCAAACGACTCAGCATAACAGCGTAGGGAGATGAATGGAAGGCCTTGGAGAACTTTTCCTCCTGAAAGCGGATATCCATCTCCAGTCTTCGGTTGACCATCAGAGATAGACCATAGGTCAACATAATGAAGATCATCAGATTGGCAATCATCATCATGGTTTCGAAAGATCCGGCGTGAAGATAATCATTGGTGGCCTGGGGATTAAGCAGGTATATGATTACCCGGATCAGATTCTGCAAGCTCAAAACCCCGAATAATAATCCAACCGGAAGGGTATAAGATCGCATCCGGCGATCCACACGAACCACCAGCAGCCAGGCGCTCTCAACACTTAAAACCCCTAATCCGACGCAAAGGGCAAGACTTCGCATATTCAGATTCAAATCGATAATCGCATAATAGGCAATAGCGGCAATAAATATCGGAACCACAATCAGATTGACGATCCGATGGGACTTAATACCGGTAAAACGCTGCAGCCCTATGTAGCCCATCCAGAATCCGATGATGATCATCCCATTGGAAACTACGATCGAGATCCAGTCCGGAATAAGGTTGCGGAGTGAAACAAACACCAGTCCCAGAGTCTGAAACATTAAATCGATCGACAAATAACCCAACCCATCAAATCGGTCCCGATTCTGACGCCAAAGTATAATGATCAGCAGGGTACATACCCCGGATGCCACAATGGTCGCCACCGCGATACTTCTTAAATCAAGCATTTCCTAAAAACTCCTGTGATAAACATCAAAGGGATCATTTTAGTTTTCTCATTTTTTTAGGAATCGGCTTGGGTAATTCCCGTTCCGTTATTCGAATCAACTCGCTGAACCATTCCCGGTCTTCAAACTGCTCCTCGATCAAAAAATGAAGCTTGGCCCCCGGATAGGGTGGGGCTTCGACGACGCACCCGATATAATTCCTTCCTCCCGCCGTCGGTTTGACAAACAACCGGTCATCGCAAACCATGGCCACCACTTTATCATTGCAATAGATGGCATACTCACCGAACATTTTTCGGGCGCTAATCATTCCTGCATTTTCGATCTGTTCAAGGATAAAATCTACAAACACTTTATCCGATGACATAACCCGCTCCTCTTTATCCGTTTTTTTGGCCGATCAAGGCCGCCATCCGTCCCATCTGCCCATTCAGGACAATCGTGAATCCGGCACCCGAAAGAGCCGTTCCAATCATCGCGGAGCTGACACGAATTTTGTAATAGGAACTGATGGCGCGAGTCCAATGATCCTGTTCCCGTTCATATACCAGATCGGTAACCCGGACTCGATCGGGAAAGTATTCGAGCATGCAGGTGAAGATCCGATCGGGATCACTTTTGACCGGGATAAAGCGCTGAGTATCCTCCAAGGCATCAGTATAATCCCGAAATGTCAACACAACCCGCCCCCCGGGTTTCAGTATCCGGTAGGTTTTTTCCATTAGGGTTTCGATATGGACAAGCGATTCCAGGTGAGCGATGGTATCACCGCAACAAATGATCAGTTCGGGGGATAGCGGAGCAAATGGCTCCAGATTCAGGATATCACCCTGGATGGTCTCGATCGGCAGATCACCCCGCCGCCGATTGAGATCTTCGATCAGGTGAGGATTAAAATCAATAGCTTTTACCGTAAATCCAAGATCGGCTAGGGCCAGGCTCTGGATACCGTGAGCAGATCCCAGATCGATCGCGACGGCGCCGGGAGACGGAATGATCCCATGAGACCTGGCAAAAAGTGTGAAATCCTGTCGACCCTGCTCAAAATCACCTGCAATCCAAGTGTAATAGTTTCCGAGCATTCGCTCATAATGGCGATAAACACTCATAGATTCTTCCTTTACAGTAGATTCGGCTTAAACCCTTAATCCATATCAAGCAGACAGGATTAGGCTTTGACGGCTGTCAGCCGCGTAATTCGTTCACTCATGAAGATCAATAAAACCAGGAAACTGCAGATAAAAAACGGGAGTACTTCCAGACCGATATCGGCGGCGACCAGGCCGATACCGGCCGGCACCAATGACGCCCCGATACAGGCTGATCCCACCTGATAACCGATCAGCCGCCGTGAGGTTTCCGGGCTGAATCGGCGGGGTGTTTCATGCATCATACACGGGTAAAGGGGCGAAAGCCCGAGTCCCAATAGAATCAGACTGATTAATCCCGCGTTCCCCGGGCGAGAAAAGAAAAAAACGATTGAACCGAGCAGGGTAATCCCCAGACCGATCCGAATGATAACGGTATTTTTAAGAAAATCAGCCACAATTCCATTCAGAAACCGGCCAACGGTAATGGCTCCATAGAACATGGCAATCCAGAATCCGGCACTCTGTTTGTCGATTCCGCGTGACTCGATCATTAGGCTGTAACTCCACAACCCGATCGAAAATTCGGTAGCAGCATATAAAAAATAGAACATCACCGATTCCCAAAAACCGGCCGGAGATCTCCCGGGTAATCGATCCGATTGGGTTGATGGTGACACCGATCGGCGAATCATTGCACCCTCATTCCACAATCGTAAACTGATCAGAAAAGCAATCGCCAAAACGAGCTGGATCCCCGCAATAATCCGAAATCCGATGTTCCATCCAAACCCGGCTCCCAAAGCTGTTGTCATAATGATCGGTCCCAGAGTCGCCCCAATTCCCCAGCAGCAATGCAGCCAGTTCATATGGCGGGATGAATAGTGCCGGGCAACATAATGGTTCAGACCGGCATCCACCGCCCCGGCTCCCAGTCCCAGCGGCAGCGTCATCACCAGCAGCCAACCAAAACTGGGTACCAGTGAATACCCCAACAACGCCAGACCGGTCATGAAACAGCTCACCATCACGACCCGGCCGGTACCGAACCGGCCCAATACCCGGCCACTCATAAAACTGGACAGGGTCGAACACCCGGTTGACAATACCGTTATTATTCCAGCCGCCTCCAGCGGCCTACCCAATCCGGCCCGCATTGTCGGCCAGGCTACACCCAGAATACTGTCCGGCAATCCCAAACTGATGAACGCCAAATAGATAATCAACAACAACAGGATCTGTGCCATCTTCAGCCTCAATTCTTCCAGTAATGATCATTCGTTCAGAGGAATATACCTGCATCACCCGTTAAAGTCAAGCCCAAAACCCAATTCTTCTGAACATTACCATTTCTCTAAGGACGATTTGACTTGACTTCCAACCCGATAAAAACTACTATCAGAGCAAGCGATCATTTAACCCCCACAGCCATGGAGGCAAATATGGAATTCATCAAGCAGATTCTCAAGATAGTATTCGATTTGGGTATGTATTTCAATATCGTGGCATTGATCTCCCAACCGATTCAAATTTGGCGAACCAAAAGCTCGGAAAATGTTTCCATCATGATGTGGTGCCTGTTTTTGATATTTCAGACCGGCATCAGCCTTCACGGTTTGATCAATATCCATTCCACCTCCATGTTTTTGGGGATGGGAGGCAGTGCCGTCGTTTCCCTGACAACCTTGATCCTATGCCTGATCTATCGGAAAAAGTAATATTGATCCGGCTTTATCGGTTATAACTCGTCATCATAACCCGGTTTATTTAACCGGACCAGCCAAAAAACCCAGGACCGGCAACAACATCAGAATCACAAATAGAATTCCCATCATCCGATTGAACCACTTGATCTGGGAATGATGGATCCACCAACATAAAACCACAGATAAACCCAGTGATTGCAGAATGATTTCAGGCAGGCCTTTCAGATGAATCCATAATGGAAAAATGGTATAGACCATACCTTCCAGCGATCCCGGGGCAGGACCGAAGGTTCCGAAGATTCCAAAGATCATCAGAACCAGCCACATTTTCCACCAACCTTTTTGATCGGTGAAAAAAAGATCCCGTAACAAATAGAAACCAATGCCGAACAGAATTCCCCTAAGCGGCTGAAATAGAGGGCCGGCCATGACCCACGGATCATCAAGAGGTCTCATCATAACTTTCAGGCTGGATTCGGAAAAAAAACCGGCATAGTTAAGCAACGTGGAAGCCAATAATCCCATGATCATATAGGTAACACTATGGGTGACGATTGTCTTGATCGACACTTCCATCAAACTGGGGGGAGATTGTCGCATAGGGAACCTCCTGTTCAATAGGTTGAATTAAATGCCAGATATTCGTTTATCTGATTATCGATTCAATAGTTAGGGTTAATCCGGAAAGTGAAACTCACGATTCCGACTAAGATCCCTCCCGATATACATCCCGATACTATGTCCGTTTGATGCCGGCAACAGTCAGTCCGATGCAGTTGGACGAGATCGAACAGTTGGACATACGGGTTTTACGGATAAGTCCCGCCAGTTCATCGCGGGTATAGGCGGCATTGATGGAAGTCAACAGTCCGGGACGAATGGCCTTGGGTTTGGCGGTAAACCATAAAACCCAGCGGATCAGGAAATTCATATCCCTTTTGAAATCGGAAATAAAGACTCGGCCGCCGCTTTTCAATACCCGCCAGATCTCATTCATAGTTTGCTCGGGATTGGCCCATTCATGTAGTGATCCGTTGGTGAAGACTGCATCAAACGACTGATCCTCGAAGGGCATGGAATCACCGGGACTGACGATATAGTCGGTTCGCGATTCCATTCCATAATCCCGGGCATTTTTTCGGGCCAGATTCACCATATCGGGACTGATATCCAGTCCTTTGAGCCGGGTTTCCTGCGTCTTTTTGAGCCATTCCAGACCCAGGTAGCCGGGACCGGGTCCTACCTCCAATACCAAACCGTTCTTGATCCCTGATTTTATCAATTCGTCGGTTTCCATAAATCCCTTGTCACGTAAATTACGCTGTAATTCATCATAAACAGCCACATTGAACTCACCCTGAATCCCGCAATCCGTCTCCGTTACCCGTGCTTTCATGATCCAATTCCTTTCATTATGATAATCGATCAAGCGGTTGATTACTCTAACCTATCAATCAAATTCATATCATCCAGTCTATACTGGCCGTTTGTCACTTAATCAATTCCGGTCGTCCGAACTCCACCCCCGACACTCCATTTGTAAATCCAAAATTCATTACTCAATATCGTCAAATACCAAATCACTCCTCATTCATTTTATCGAATGAAATTCAAACCATACAGCCGTCATATCATCATCGATTGCGATAAAAATCAATCCGGAATCAAAGAAATAATACGAAAATATGATTAAAAGGTTCGGTAGAAATTTATAGCAGCCCCAAGACAGCCTGATTTACTATCTGATTGGTACCGATTGGCAGGAACCCCCTGATTCAGGCTGCAAATAGCAGGTAGCCAATTTGATGACACAGGCATGACACGACCCGGTTTAATCACCGGACTCAAATCCAAAAGCCCCGATATCAGGCCTGAGCTTGGTTGGTCTGGCTTGAATGGCTTGGTGTTTCACATACTGATGCTCAACCGGATAGCGATCGAACGGAGCACTCAGAGAAATCCCGGATCCGATGCAGGCTGATCCAGGAACCAGTTCGAAGGATTGACCGACAAGGTCGATCAATCCCGGCCAGACCCCTTCCACATTTTGGTTTTGAAGTATTGAGCCGTTAAAGGTGCTCTCGTGTGTTGTCTTCCAACCGGTATTCAGCCAGTTGCCCTCAAGGCGGACCTGCCCCTGGCCGGCAGTGATCGCCAACCGATTCCCCCCGGCCGGAGTATAAATGATAGTATTCCGGATATCAGCTGCAATCGAATTGAGCGACAATCGAACCAGGGTCGTAGTGCCGCTGCGGAGAGATATCACGGTATTATGGTAAAAATAGAGGGTGCCGGGGCGATAGAGAGCCGCATTGCCCCCATCTCCGCCGTAATGGATGATCTGGCTGTTGCCGGCGTCTTCCGGTTCGATCAGGATATTCCCGTATACCCAAGTCACTTTATAGGTCGAGTCATCAGCCAGTTCCTGATGAGAGGTCTCCACCAGGTCGAGCTGACGATTTCCACCTTCGATCCAGTTATAGCGAATCACGGTTCCGCAAGAACGATCCTTCAGATTGTTTCCGCCGCAGCCTGACCGCAAGGAACCGAATCGATTGTATTCATAAATGATACCCTGACACTCGGTATAGGTATTGTGTTCGTAATAACTGCCTTCGATCCCGTTATCATAAATATAATTACCGGCAATCCGAACATTCCGGGCCATATAGGTACAGAAAATCCCATTCCCGCAGTCATGGATTTCGCAATTTTGGATGGATATGAATTCCCCGGTCTCGATATGAACCGCAGACGCATTGTTGCTGTAAGTTCCGGACTGTCCCTGATCATCGGTATACCCGAATCCCGGCCGGGCGCTGCGAATATCCAAACCGTCCAGATAGATCCAGGTGGGAACATGATTGCCCGTCGGTAAGCTGGAACCGCCGATTTTGATAACAGAACGGTTTTCGTTCCAATAATCCAGCTCCAGACGAGTCACCGCATTGTGGCCGGTAATGACCGGTTTTCTGCCATGATCGGCAATTCCCTCGATCACCAACAGCCGATCCGCTGAGGCTTGGGTTGTAATCACCCATTTGCAGGCATAAGGCATCTCCCGCCAATGGATCCTCACTAATGTCGATGGTTCCAGGCTCTCCCAGGGAACTTCGGAAGGATCAGCGTAAGGATAACCGGGACCAACCTCATAAACATGAAGAAATTCAGCCGGATCCCATCCTCCCGGACCAGAAGGAGCTTTCAGATCAATCATGACCGAATCCCGGGTCACAAATCCCATCGAATCCTCCAGCATCACCCCTATCCTATATTGCCCATAATCGATAAAAGAATGCTCCCATGACATCATCTCCTGCTCCAGGGCCTGACGGATGGGGATCAGGGTATCGGATACGCCGCTGCCGCTATGGTCAACCCCCAGCATCACCAAATCCCGATCATCATCCCGAAAAAAACAGTCAAAAACGACCCGGAGCGAATCCGATCGGTACCGGATCGAATCGATACCGGGAGCCTTGGTCGCCGGAACCAATTCCCGATCGTATAGGGTACCGGGCTGGGGCATAGTATCGGACCAGGTCTGCTCCCAAAAATAATCGGCATACAGGGTGAACGAGTAGACCAAAACGGAAGCCTGACGATCCAAACCGGAAAAAAAACTTCCAGTCCGCTGACACGAAAATCCGGGACTGGGACCGGATTTAGCTTTAGGTCCGATTTTGGTAATTTTCATGCACTGTTGCCATGATGCGCCGGAAACCAGTATAAAATAAATACCGGGCACCAGTTCAATTCCGTCCAGGCGGCATTCCTGATTTCCCGGATCAACATCAATTCCTGCTTGCATGATCATCCTACCCAAAAGGTCATACAACCGAATCCGAATCCATTCTTTTTTGAAACTCCGAAACACAAATCCGGTTTGGCGTGAGAAGGGATTGGGATAACATGAACCGAGCATTATCGTACCGTCATCTGGAGAGGCAGACTCGATCCCGCTGATGACCGGCATCCGGAATGTATCGCAGGTGATGAGCGTGTCCAGTCCCTGATTATTAATGATCCGGATGGAATCCGGCCGAACCGGGTGATGATTCAATTGGTTCCAAGCTCGAAACACCAAAAAATCCGATTGGGCTTGAATCGAAACAGAGAGTGCCGCAATGAATAAATTTATCCATAATGTATAATACCATCGCATTATAGTACTCCTTTATCTGTTCGACTTACTGTAGCTCCGGGTTTTCATTCCGACTCCCATCCATTCCTCCCTGCCTGTTCAGTCTTTCCAGGAAGGATTACCGAGCTTCATTCTTAGGATCGGATAATGGCGGCCCTGGTCGTCATACTCGCATCGTTCATAGATCTCAAACCCCAAGCGGCGATAGAATTCGACCGCACTCTCATTCTGTTCGTTCACATCGACCCGCTCGATTTTCCATTCGGAAATGGCAAACATCATCAGCCTTTTTCCCAATCCCTGTCTGAAATACCGGGGCGCAATAAACAACATTTCGACTTTACGTTCTGCGATCCCGACAAATCCGGCCAAGATATCGCCATCCATCATACAGAATAGATATAGCCGGTTGAAATCGATGGTATGGACACAATCCCGGATGGCCTGAAAATCCGTCTAATTCAGGAAATGATGGGTGGCCGTGACGGATTCTTCCCAGACATTCAGGATTTGGTTCCGATAGGTGTCGGAATAGGGTACGATTTCCAT
>JAGOEH010000106.1 GCA_017997825.1 Candidatus Delongbacteria bacterium
GATTGATACGGACGATCCAGTTGCTGGTCCAGATATTGGCCCAGATTTCTCCCTTGATCCATTCCAGTTCGTTGATATTGACGACCGGTTCATTCTGGTAGGTCACCGATATCTGACGTACCAGCCGGAAATCCCGGGGATCGATGAAACGGATTTGATCTGAGCCGTCGCTCATGATCAAACAGGTATCATTGTGGGTCAGTCCCCAGCCCTGGCCGGGATAGCGGAATTTGCCGATTCGCTGAAACGAAAGGGCATCATACACCAATGCGGTTTGGGACTGCCAGGTCAGTTGATAGATTTTATCGTTGAATCGGGTAATGCCTTCGCCGAAGTATTCCGGATCCAGATCGATGCTGCGTTTGATTCGACCGGTCTCCAGTTCCCATTCCCTTAGGCTGGATTGGCCGTTCCCGCCTGTCCCTTCGTATAATAATCCGTTTTCATAAATCAATCCCTGGGTAAAGGCTTCAGGATCATGGGGCCAGGATTCAAGGACCTCAATCCGGATGGGATTCAGCCGCCCGGTAACCGGCGGCAGATTCAGATCGGCATTCCGTATAGCGGCCGGACGACGCGATTTTTCTTTATTGCGGCATGTCGTCAGATTCAACAGGCACAATCCCGTGAGGATCAGACAAAGGATTCGAGTCATGTCAGGAATTCCTTGATTACAGATTGGGGTTTCAATGGTCGGGATTCTCTGTTTTTATTCCGGGAATTGGAATCAAGAGTGCCGGCGGCAACCTCAAAACAAATCACAATAAAAACGGAGAACCGGGTAACAAGGCCGGCCGAAGTCGGAATTAGTCAAGTGTTCGAGAGGTTCAGGATTGAAGAATTCGGTCGATATCGTCAGTCCTGATTGGTTTATTCAGAAAATCATCCATCCCGGCTTGAACACATTTGCGACGATCTTCGTCCTGATCAAATCCGGTAACGGCGATGATGCGGGTGGTGCGTTGGCAGGCCCGGCTCAATTGCCGGATTCGGCCGGCAGCCTGCAATCCGTCCATGATCGGCATCTGAATATCCATAAAAATCAAATCGAAAGATTCATTGAGATAGATATCGACCGCATCTTTCCCATTATCGACCTCTTTGACCAGGCATCCGCGTTCGGTCAGCAATTCAGTCAGCAAAAGGCGGTTAATCATTTCATCGTCCACAATCAGGACCCGGATCTGCTGATTATCCGGATTAAGGGCTTCCAGTCCGCCCCCCGGATCAATCATCTTTTTCAGATTGATGGTAAAACAAAAGCTGCTTCCCCGGTTGAGTTGGCTTTCAGCCCAGATTTTACCATCCATCATGGTAACCAGTTTGCGGGAGAGGGATAAACCCAGCCCGGAACCTTGGTATTTCTTGGTATAAGAAAACTCGGCCTGTCTGAAATCTTCGAAAATGGTATCCAGCTTATGATCCGGAATACCGATGCCGGTATCCCTGATCTGGAATTTCAGCAGACACCCTTGAGAATCCTGTTTGAGTGCTTCTAGGGATACGGAAATAGTGCCGACTTCGGTGAATTTGAACGCATTGAGTAAAAGGTTGTCGATAATCTGTTCAATCCGAACCGAATCACCGATCACCCAGACCGGTACATCGGGATTGACGCGGCATTCCATGACCAATTCCTTGCCATGCAATTGTAGGGAATACCTGGCATTGATCCGGTTCATCATATCGTGCAGGTTGAAGAGGGCCGGAAAAAGTTCCAGGGTCCCCGTTTCGATCCGTGACAGATCCAGCAGATTATTGATGATGAACATCAGGCGGATGGAGGTGGTATTGGCATTTTCCAGCAGATCCCGCTGATGGGGAGTCAAATCGGTATCCAAAGTCACCCGGATCATCCCCATGATTCCGTTCATGGGATTACGTATTTCATGACTGATATTGGCCAGAAACTGGCTTTTGGCCCGGCTGAGATCCTCGGCAATCTCTTTGGACTGACGCAATTCTTCGCGGATCCGGATAGCCCGGCTCAATTGACTGATCGATTGGGAGTAAAGCAGGAATATTTCCTGAAAAATGATGGTGATCGGACGCGACGACAACAGATTATCGGTACGCAGCATGCCGATAAATCGTCCCTCATCCCACAGCGAACAGGTCAGGGTATCTCCGATTCCAAGAGGATTCCCATTCCAATCCTTCAGCCGGCACCTCTCTTTCAGAATAATGGCCATTTTTTTTTCTCTCATGAAGATCATCTCATCTTCAGACAGATCGATGATTTTCCCCCGGTTATCCTGAAGAGAGCCTTCATGGCTGATTCCATAAGTACCATTGAGACGATGAGGATCATCCGATTCACAAAACCAGAGACTGATCCGTTCCAGTCCCAGTTTCTGGTATCCCAGATTGATGGCTTTACGGCACATTTCATCGACCGAGGAACAGATCGACAGATCGAGGGTGACGTTATAGAGCGATTCCAGCATCCGGATGAATTCTTGATTATAGGTCTGGGCTTTGATAAAGGCATCTTCCTGATTGTCACGTTGGTTGTGTTTGAAAACCTGAAAAATGACACCCCAGGCCCCGGTTTTGTTCTGAAAGACCTTCTGGGCCCGAACAAAAACCGGGATCAGTTTGTGTTGAAAATCGACGAGATCGGCTTGTTCGTCATACTGACTTTGATTATGATCCAGCAGAAAATCCTGACAGCGTTTAAGACCATCCCGTTCCCGCCAACGGATAAAATGGTCCATGTATTGGTTCCGAAGCCAATCGGTCTGGTATCCGCTCAGGATCTGAAATTCCAGATTGGCATCCTGGATCTGTCCTTGAATATCAACCAGCAAGGCAGGGGGTAGAACTTGCTGGAATATATCGCGATAATAGTTTTCGGGCAGAGAAAATGTGGTGAACAGATTATTCATTGAGCCTATCCGTTCGTAACGATGAGGTAGTGGCCCGGAACCGGATTAGGTACGTCGAATCCAGAGCGGATCGAGTAGATCAGAAACACAGGAATCATCACGGGCCATGGCTTAGATTGAACAACGGAACGATCCGAAAGGGATCATCGGGTTTTCGGCTCTAATATAGAATGAATCGATCCGCTTGTCAATAATGGAAATGTACAATTAAAAAAAAATTGATTGATGTGAGGGTGAAATATGATGGGAGGTAAATTCCCGGACCGGGATCATCCCTATTTGATAGAATGTGGATGATCCCGGAATGGGGATGAATTCAGTTCGAGATCTGTTCCTGGCTGAGCAGCCAGTTCCATTGTTGATCGATTTGTCGCTGTATTTCTTCGATCAGGGGCTGATTGGCCGGAGATTTCAGGTGTTTGAAGCGTCCTTGGGTCATCAGCCAATCGGCGATCGGGAGGTTGGTTTTGGGCTTGTAATTGATTTTATAATGCCCCTGTTTAATTTCGTATAATGGCCAGAATCGGGTTTCCACGCCCAGGCGGGCGGCTTCGACCGCCATATCGGCATCGATTCGCCAGCCGGGGATGCAGGGTGAAAGGACATTCAGAAAGGCGGGACCATCGCATTCGATGGCCTGGCGGAGTTTATCCGACAGGTCGGTTGGAGAATGGATGCTGCTCTGGGCCACATAGGGCAAATGATGAGCGGCCATGATGGAGGTCAGATCTTTGCGCGGCTGCTGTTTGCCCGGAATGACCTTACCGGCCGGACTGGTGGTGGTGGAGGCGCCGAAGGGAGTAGCCCCGCTGCGCTGGATTCCGGTATTCATGTAAGCCCCATTATCGTAACAGATATAGAGCAGGTCGTGGCCGCGTTCCATGGCACCACTGAGGGATTGGATCCCGATATCATAGGTGCCGCCGTCGCCGCCGATGGCGATGAATTTGATTTTTTTATCGGTCTTACCCTGTTTTTTAAGGGAGCGGTACATAGCTTCCACCCCGCTGGCTGTGGCGGCCGCATTCTCAAAGGCAGTGTGCAGCCAGGGCACCTTCCAGGCGGTAAACGGGAAAATCGAGGATGCCACTTCCAGACATCCGGTCGCAGATATCACGATGATTTCGTAATCGGTGACCCGGGTAAACATTTTGGTGATGATTGGTACCGGACAGCCGGCGCACATGCGGTGTCCTCCGGCGAAGGCCGCCGGTTTCTTGGCCATTTCCTGTATGGTTGCCATAATTATTCCCCTCTCACATTCAGATAAGCATGAATTGGCTCGATTCGTCCGGATTCAAGATATTGGCGGCTTTCCTTGAATAGGGCCTCGACATCCTCCATCAGCATATCACGTCCGCCCAAACCGTAGGTGCGGTTATAAACCATCGGACGCGGATTCAAATCATAGAGAGCCGCCCGGATTTCCAGAAACAGCGGGCCGTAAGCGCCGAAGCTGTCGCAGCGGTCCAACACCGTGATGATCTTGGCGTTCTTGAGGGCCTGAGCGATTTCCTGATAGGGAAAGGGACGGAATAAGCGGATTTTCAGTAAACCGACCTTTTCACCCTTTTGGCGGAGCAGATCGACCACTTCCTTGATTTCGCCGGCCGCCGAATTGATGGCGACAATGACCCGCTCGGCATCCTCCAACCGATAGGATTCGAACAGATCATAGCTACGGCCGAAGGTTCGGGCAAATTCAGCCGAAACCTGTTTGACGATCTCTTTGGCATCCATAATGGCCTGGTGCTGCCCTCGTTTGTGCTCAATATAGTATTCCTGAAGGTCCAAGGCTCCCCAGGAAACCGGCTGATCGGTATTCAACAAAGGATAGACCGGTTGATAATCGCCGACAAACGATCTGATCTTATCATCATCTTCCAATTGCATGGTTTGAATGCTGTGAGAGATGATGAATCCATCCAGACAGACCATAATCGGAAGGCGGATTTTCAGGTGTTCGGCGATGCGGGGGGCCATGATCAGGTTATCGTAGGCTTCCTGGTTGGTTTCGGAATAGAGTTGGATCCAGCCGCAATCGCGGGCCCCCATCGAGTCGCTATGATCGCAATGGATATTGATCGGGCCGGACAGGGTACGGTTGACCAGGGTAATGACGACGGGTTGGCGCATACTGGCCGCGACATAGAGCATTTCCCACATCAGGGCCAGGCCCTGGGATGAGGTGGCGGTCATGACGCGTCCGCCGGCGGCGGAAGCCCCGATACAGGCCGACATGGCACTGTGCTCACTTTCGACGGTCACCAGCTCGGTTTTGACCCGGCCATCGGCTACATACTGGGCAAAATCCTCTACCACCTGGGTCGAGGGCGTGATGGGAAATGCGGCCACCACATCCGGATTGATCTGGCGCATGGCCTCGGCCATGGCTCCGTTTCCGGTAATTGCTGTAATTCGACTCATGGCACTCTCCTTATATCTCTTCCTTTTTGAAGTCGATGGCCTTGGCTTGGCCTTTTTTGTTGACCGGGCATTCATGCACGCATAATCCGCAGCCCTTGCAGTGATAGTAGTTAATACCGGTGATCTCCTTACGGGGTTTACCATTGGGCAGCGTTCCATCCGTCAGTTCAAAGGCATCCTCCGGGCAGAATACCCAACAGGTCAGGCAATGGATGCAGGCTTCTTTATTCCAGATGGGTTTCCAGGTCCGCCAGGTTCCGGTTTGATAATCCGCCGAGTTGCCGGCTTCGGTAATGACACCGCCCAGCGGCAGATCCTGCCAGTTTTTCAAGGCATATTTCTCTTTCATGCGACCTCTCCTTCCCGATAGCCGCGTTCCACGGCCTGCAGGTTCTTGGCGACCAGTTCTTTGCCCAGCAATGATTCAAACACATGCCCCGATTCTTCCATCAGCTTTTCCAGCCCGATCACCTGATCACAGGCCCGTGAAAAAGCGCCCAGCATGGCGGAATTGGGAATCTCGCGTTTGAACAGCTCATAGGAGATCCGGTTGGCCGGTACGGTATAGACCTTTTGTTCGGTTAATCCCAGCATTTTTTTTACCTCTGCGGCCGGTTTTTCCGAATTAACGATAAAGAGCGTGGTTGAACTGATACCGGCCACCAGATCGGGTGCTCCGATCAGGGTAGGATCGACAATGATGACCACATCCGGGTTTTTGACCGGGGTATGGATGCGGATATTTTTATCGGCGAAACGGTTGAAAGCCCGCAATGGTGCGCCGCGGCGTTCAGGACCGTACTCCGGAAAGGCTACCACATACTTGCCGGTACCTTGAACGGCTTCGGCCAGCGATTTGGCGCCGGTCACCGTTCCCTGTCCGCCGCGTCCATGCCAGCGGATCTCAAAATAATTGGACATGTGTACCTCCAGGTTGAAGGGTTGATTTATTCCACTATACTCTGATGATGCTCAAAATCATACATGGTTTTCATTCTCAAATCATTCAGGGCCATTCGATAGGCCACAAACGCATCCAGGAAGCTGGTCTGGGCTGAGGTTAGTTTATTCAATCCTTCGGCCAGCTCCCAGGCGGTAATGTCCCCGTTCTTAAAGCGATGGAGACTGATATCATAACTCTTGCCGGCAATCTCCCCGCTCCGCTTCAATATTTCAAGCCGGGCATAGGCCCCATGCACGGCATCGATGGCCGATCGGATCTCCCGGACAATATTAATCCGCTGATTGATTTGGTTGTATTCGGTTTGAGTGAGAGCCATTTTGGCGGCATTAACGGCCGCCCGATTGACACCTCCATCCCAGACCGGGACGGAAAGAGTGAAGGTAAACCCTTTATTCTTGGGGCGATCCTTCATGTCTTCCCAACTGGATCGGAAGAGCCGCTCGAGATTGTTCTCTTTCAGGTCGTCACTGCTATAGCCGGAGAGATCATAATAGGCGCTCAGATTCCCGTTGATCTGCCACTGGGCATCGATCTGTCTGACATTGACCGCTCGGATGATACTGTCGATCTGCATATCACGGATTTCGGTTCGATTGGCCAGTCCATGGCGCAGCACCAGCAGGGTATCGATCTCCACCGGTTGATAACTCAAATCCACCGTCAACCCGATCAGCTGATTCAATTCCAATCCGATATACTGTTTGAAATCTTCCGATTGGCTTTTCAGATTTCTTTCAGCCTGGAGCAGGCTGTTTCGGCTTAACGCCAGATTGACTTCACTCTGCAAGGCTTCCACTTCGGGGATCAGTCCGGCCTGAAACTTCCGCTGAGCCAACTGATACGATTCCTCCTGGCGCCGGGTATCCTCCGATTGAATTTCAACGCCCCGTTGAGCCTGATACAGATTATAGAATTTGGAGGTCACCTGATTGACCAGTTCCAGCCGGCTGCGTTGATAGGCATGCTCGGATTTCTCATAACTCAGCCTGGCATTATGGAGATCATGTCTGATGGTATTAAAGGAAAACAGGGGCTGATTAACACTCACCCGAACGGAAGAATGAAAGCTTCGGGCGGTGGTATCGGTATCCCGATACGTTAGATAGGATTGTTCTCTATGGTAGAGACTGGAGGTCAAGCTGAGGGTTCCATTGGTCGGAAGACGCTGGGAGATTTGCAGGTCTCCCTGTACGGTTTGAGAGGTATGGGTATTATAGATGCTGAATCCGTATCCCTGTTGGATTTCGGTAAAGCTTTTGTCATAGCTGGGCAGTTTAAAATTCATCATGATACTGGGTTGTAATCGGGCCCGGGTGGAATTCAAGGTTTCACGGGCCTGAGCCACCAACAAATGATTGCTTTTCATGGTATAACTTTTGTCCAGGGCAATGGTAATAACATCCTGTAAGCTTAATCTCAAGGTATCCATTGCCGGACTGTCCTGTTGATCAGCCCGGATCGTGGATACGAAATTCATGATTCCCAAAATAATAATCCCGGTAATCCAAAATCGATACATAGCCCGTCCCCATTGGTTATTCATAGCGCAGACTCTCGATGGTATCCAGCTTGGCGGCCCGTCGGGCCGGCAGCATCCCGAAAACGACCCCTACCATTACCGAAACGGTAAAGGCGACGAAAATAGACAGGAAGGTGATACAGGTTTTGACATTGGTCACCCATCCGATACCCAGCGACATGGATATACCGGCCACGATTCCGATCACACCGCCGGTGAAGCTGATGGCTATAGCTTCGGTCATGAATTGGCTTAGAATATCCTGTTGAGTGGCACCGACCGCCCGGCGGATTCCGATCTCGCGCGTACGCTCCCAGACAGTGGCCAGCATGATGTTCATGATGCCGATTCCCCCCACCAGCAGGGAGATGGCGGCGATCGATCCCAACAGGATGTTGTAGATTCGGCGTTCTTTCTCCTCCTGCTTCAACAGCTCATAGGGCAGGATAATGGAAAAATCCTCATTATTATGATGATGCCGGTTGATCAGGCGCCGAATCAGATTGGAGACCTCCACAATCCGTTCCGGACCGGAGAGTTTGACTGTAATCTGGGTCAACTGGCTTTCCAGTGCTCGTTCCCGGTCAAAACGCTTTAAAAAGGTCTGGAGCGGAATATAGACATCCAGGTTAAGATCACGGGAAGCCAGTTCTCCGACAGTCTCGGTCATCAAGGATTTGGTTTCCAGGATGCCGATCACTTCGAACCATTGTTCCTCCAGCTTGATCATTTTATGGAGAGGATCCTGATGGGGAAAGAGTTTGCGGACGATGCCGGCTCCGATCACACAGACTCGGAGGGCATTCTGCTGATGTTCCGGAGTGATGAAAATCCCCCGGGTCAGGTTCAGATTGACCATCGACAGGTAATTGGAGGTCACCCCGATCAGGGTTCCCTTGAGGGATTGGTCTTCGAACCGTGCTTCCACCGCCTGATCGACCTGGGGAGCGATATCGGCGACATCCGGCACGATCTGCCGGATTCCATCGATATCATCCAGTGATAACCCGCGGGAAAAACGAGCCCTGACCTCTTCCAGATCCATATCGCTCAGTTTTTTATCCCGGATGATAATATTATTGATTCCCATCACCTGGTATTTTTGGATCGCTTCCTGCTTGGCACCCTCACCGATCGAGAGCATGGCGATCACAGCCGCCACGCCGAAGATGATTCCCAGCATGGTCAAGAGTGAGCGAAGCTTGCGCATCCTCAGTCCATCCAAGGCCACATACAGGTTTTCTTCAAATTGCATCATGATCTCCGATCCGGTCGGCCGGAATGGCTTGAAGACCTTCCAATTCAGGATTATCGATCACACTGAAACTATTGTTGCTGAAAATCTTTCGCACCGGAATCCGGATTATTTTCCCTCCCTTGAGGGTCGCCAGATAATGCCGGCTGTCCACCCGGATCAGACACTCATTCTCGATCACAAGGACATTATCCAGTTTGGCGGTCTCGATTTCACATCGCACGGTCATGCCGGGTTTCAGGATCGGATCGGAGGATTCCATCAAGATCTCGACTTCATGGACTTTACGGCGGGACAGATGAGTTATGGTCTGTCCGATATAGGAGATCCGAGTCACCTTACCCTTAAAGGACTGTTCGGGAAAGGCATCCAGCCGGATGAGCGCGTTTTGTCCCGGACGGAGCTTGAAAACATCCTCCTGAGCAACATAGGTAATGGCTTTCATGGTCCGGACATCCGGCAAGCGCAAGACTGGATTTCCAAACCAGACCTGATCGCCGATTTGATAGGGACGTAATTCGGGTTGAGCCGAGGGATTGATCAGGATGTCCACCAATCCATGTCCTTCAGCCAGTATGACTGTTTTTTCAATGGATTTATTCAGGGCGACCAAATCTCGTTCCGCCTTTTGTACCGTCAGTTGAGCAATCTGCATTTCGATTTTCTGCTGGATCAGCATAAACTGGTGTTTGCGCTTGAGCCGTTCGAATGCCAGCGTCGCTTGTTGAAAGCGGTATCCTTCCACCTTTTGTTTGTTTTCCGATTCGAATCCGATTTTATCCAGTTGGATTTTACTGAGAGTGTAAGTATTTTGGGCGGTCATCTCTTCCATTTTAATCTGACTGAGTTGACCGGCTTGATCCAGTCTGATCCGCTGGAGATTCGTTCGAGCGGTGGTGAGCGCACCTTCAGATTCCTGAATGAGCTTGTAAATAGTGGAATTATCGAGCACAATCAGGGTATCGCCGGGTTTGACAGCCTGTCCCTGTTCCGCCATCCGGATAATCTTGGGAATACCGGAACGCCAGCCCATCATGGGCGGACTGATCACCGCAGAATGGACAGCCTGCAGTTCACCGGTTTCCACCAACCGGGCCTCGAAATGTTCCCGACGAACCTTATATATCTCTGACGGATGGGAGCAGCTCAGGAGCATCAGAAATCCAAAAATAACGGCCATCCACCGCCATCGATCAGGGTTGTTTTTTATCATCATTGATTTCCGGATTAATGAGTGAAACTTCATCATTTTCTTCCAGTCCCGATTCGATCAGGATATCGGTGCGGTTCATGCGGCCGGTAGAGACGAACTGTTGGCGGAATGATCGGCCATCCTTCAGCCAGACGAAACTCTGATCGTTCTCCTTAAAGATAGCTTCAATCGGT
>JAGOEH010000107.1 GCA_017997825.1 Candidatus Delongbacteria bacterium
GGTCTATGCCTTATATCTCAAAAATGCTTCCGATTCGGACATGATCTGTTATCCATGTAATTTTCCCGAATATGAAAAACTAAACGGATATAACTGCATTCTGAAGGAGTTTTATGCTAAAGCCGGAATTGAAACATTATGGAATCAATGCCGGGACCGGATGGTAAGCCTCAACCTCGAATACAAACCTTTCGCTGATTCGGCTATCCACCATATTACCTCCTATTGTCGAGTCGATCCGAATTTCTATCAGAAAAAAGTTTCAGGCAGGTTCCATTTTCAGTTGATTCCTTTAATGTCCTATTTTACTGCTTTTTTTTATGAAACCGCTCAGGATTATTGGATCATCAGCGGACCCTCTACCGGCCAACCCGGTCCCGGAGGATTTTACCATGAATCCCTTCACCGTATTGTCAATCCGATTGTCGAACGAAATCAGAAACTGAATAAGCGAATCGATGACCTGGTCGCTCTGTCACAGGAAAAACTCCAAGGAAGTTATTATGGAAGCTATGCGTTGATATGTGAATCATTGGTGCGCACCATCGACAAAATCCTGTCTGCCCGCTATTCCCAATCCGATGATCAGGAGCTTTACCGAATGGTGGAAGACGAATATAAATTGGGCCATATTCTGTGTTTCTATTTTTTTGAGAATCTGCCGGCGTATGAAAAAAGCGGAAAGTCTCTCAAAGACTATTACCCGAAATTGATTGCCGGGATCGATATCGAGGCTGAAAAAGACCGATGGACAAGATTCTGGAAAAAGTAAACCTTAATCGGGTTCTGGATAGTGAACTGATTACTTTTAGTGATTACTTTCGACTGAAGGAGCTCAACGATGATGATCAATCGGATTGGGTCATTTTTTGTTTTCGGATTAATCCTTTTTTCTTTTGTCTACCCATCTATTGGACAGAATGCTCCCGTTAATCCGGACTTATTCAGTTCCGGTTTTGCGATTCATTATGGATTAGGGAGTTATTCGATCAAAGATAAATTTATCTCCGAACAGAAGTATTCGGGTAATCTTCCCTTTCTGGGCATTATTTGGGAACGGGTTCATGAAACTTATTGTTATCAGATGAATATTGCTTATCGGGAAGCGGATATCAAAAATTACAACGTAGTTACACAGATTACGCAGTTGGTTATTAATCAGGGGTTTCTATATCCATTAAAACCTTTGGCATTGTTTGATCGTGAATTATTTTGGAAGATCGGGCCTGCGACCGAGCTGTATCTTCTGGTGAATAATCCGGATTTTGCCATATCCGGGTTCGAATATACACTATCTATGGCGGCTTTGATTTCATTCGGATTCAGTATCGAGATGGTTTATCCCTTCCGATCTACTTTTGATTTGGAATCCGGGCTGAACCTGACTGGACTTTCACTGGGATTCCGAAGTATTGATGATGAGGAGGATGATGATCAATCGTCGGTAAAACCGCTTACTCTGTTTTCCGGCGTTAATTCTTCTTTCAGATTGGGGGTTCGGTATCATTTTTCCAATCATCTTTGGCTGGCGATGCATTATCGATTTGAATATTCCCGCATTCATTCATGGGAACCAATGCTTTCCGCCAGTGATAATCTTGTGATAGGCCTGGCTTATCGTTTTTGAAAGGCGGCCACTCATGAATAATCTAAAGCTATTATTTATTCTGATTTCGATTGTATTAGCTGTTCGATGCACTAACCTTATTGTCAAGCCGCCTGATAACGATCGGAATATGGCTGATTTTGAAGACGCGTGGAAACGGATAGATGATGTCTATCCTTTTCTGGAGTTAAAAGGCATCAATTGGGATTCCTTGTATGAAATTTATCGACAGAAAGCATCGGAAGCCCGGGGCGATGAGATCAATAGAGTGTTGGGTGATCTGCTGGCTGAATTGAAAGACGGTCATGTGTATTATAAAACCAACGGGGGGGATGAGATTTATCCCTATTATCCTCAACGGCATTTTAAGGATCGTCATGCTTATAGCCCGATTGTCATCCGGTCTTATTTTGATCGGGAATTGAAAGTTACCGGGAGTGGCAGCGCTGAATACGGTATCACCCCGGAAAACATCGGATATGTATTTCTGTCTGATTTTCATGAAAATTACCTCATGAATGAGTTTCCAGGCATCATGCAATTTCTTTCCAGCACTCAAGGCCTGATCATCGATATCCGACAGAAAAGAGGTGGATCCTACGATAATGTGCTGGCTGTGGTTTCTCAGTTTATTACCGTTCCGTTTGAAAAGCCGAAGCTGTATTCGCTGGGTGAGTTCATTCAGCAACACCCCCTGCAGCCGGCGGGCGAAATATCTCCCTATATCAAGCCAGTGGTGGTATTGATCAATGGATCAACCTTCAGTGCCGGGGAAGTGGTAACGGAGATGCTGAAGCAATTGCCCAATGTCACAGCGATCGGAGACACGACGGGGGGAGGCGGTGTCGCATCTTCCATTACCAACGATCCCAAGGCCGTGGGAGAATATATGTTGCCCAGCGGCAAAATTATCTATATCGGTACCGGATATATTGAACGGTATGATGGATTATCCTTCGAATGGATCGGAGTTTCGCCGGATATTCGGGTGGAACAAACCGAATCGGATATCGCCAATGGCACAGATAAGCAGTTCGAATATGCTTTGACAATGCTTTACCAATCCCGCAAGTGAAGAAAGCAATCACCAGCGAGTTTATTCTGTAGATCTAATCCGATCCCTGATCGACATAGTCCGGCGAAAATATTCCCGGCATTAGGGGTTGACTTTTGGGGATTTGATTTGTACTATCTGTCTGTCGACGGATTGGTCAAATTAAGTATCCGTTTATCTCCAATAATGGATGGAGGATGGATTGAACTGATTCGATCATCGGTTGGAGATGGTTCGTTATGATGAGATGTCAGTGGTTACGGTGAAATTGTTTACTGGAGAGTGGCCATGAAATCAGTTCGGATAGGGTGTATCGTTGGGTTATGTTGGGTAATTTTAGCAGGATGCAGTAAGGATCGGACCGAATCCGAATCTGAGTATTCACGATCCGACTATTGGTTATCTATTCCGTCATCGATCGATAAAAGTGTTGATCTGTTTTATCTGTATCCGACCGCATGGATGAGAACCCGTGATACCGATCCGGTTATCTGTGATATTGATAATACCACCATGCTGAAGTATTCTGCTTTGGCCTTTGCACGGCAGGCCGATGTATTCAAAACGGAGGCCAATTTATTTGCGCCTTATTACCGGCAGGTTGATGCCCTCTATCTTTTAACCCTCCCTCAGGAGGAACAGGACAGTGTGATCGGAGGTATTCCCAAGCAGGATGTTCTTGAAGCTTTCGATTATTATATCAAGCATTACAACCAAGGACGTCCATTCATTTTAGCCGGTCATTCCCAGGGATCGAATCTGTTGCTCTATCTCCTGGCTGAGTATATGAAACAGCATCCGGATGTTTACGATCGGATGATTGCCGCTTATGTGATCGGTTATTCGGTCACCAATCGGTACTTTTCGGCAAATCCGCATTTGAAGTTTGCGGCGGGACCGGATGATATCGGCGTTATTGTTTCCTATAACACGGAAGCGCCGGAAGTCGGCCAACCGGGCAATCCGGTGCTTATAGAGGGAGCAATCGCCATTAACCCGATCAATTGGACCCGTGATGAAACTCCGGCTTCTCGGGAACAGAATCTGGGCTCGATTCAGCTCAATGCTGATCTAAGTATCGTTCTTGATGAGGATGGCGAGCCTGTCAGAATTATGAATTATGCCGATGCCCGGATCAATCTGTCCAGAGGAACCGTGATTTGCAGTACCGCCAATGTTGATTCCCTGGCCCCCGGAAGTGTTTTGTTTGGAAAGGGGGTCTATCATAGTTATGATTACCCGTTTTATTATTTTAATATCCGAAAGAATGCGGCTGACCGGATTGCGGCCTATTGGTCTGTTCATTGAAATTTTAGGCCGGATTGATTATTTGCACTGCGTTTGGGTGGTATTCGGAAAACAGAACGGATCCGGGAAAGGATCGGTTTTCGGTTTGAGATTACCGGCCGATGGAAGGGCATGAGGAATTGAAGGATGTCGAAGCTTACCAAAAACGATGTTAAAACGACCCTGGTTCAGATGGCGTTTCCGATGCTGGCCGGGACGATCGCCATGAACACCTATAATCTGGTGGATACCTGGTTCGTATCCAAGTTGGGTACGATCCCTTTGGCGGCTATGGGATTTACCTTTCCGGTGGTTACCCTGCTGACCTTCATTGCCGGGGGGATCGGATCCGGGATCACCACGTTGACCTCTCATGCCATCGGTCGGGGAGATAAACCTGGGGCATCCCGAACCGTCACCCATGGAGTAGTGCTCATTACCATGATGTCGGTCTGTTTGCTCTTGATAGGATATCTGAGTATTGTCCCGGTTTTTAGCCAATTGGGAGCCGATAGCCGGACTCTGCCTTTGGTAATGGATTACATGAAAACCTGGTACATGGGTGCCGTTTTTATGGCGATTCCGATGATGGGGAACGGGATTCTGATCTCGCTGGGAGATTCCAAGATGGCCAGTCGTTTTATGGTGTTCGGGGCGCTCATCAATTGTATCCTTGATCCGATATTGATTTTCGGCTGGCTGGGATTGCCGGCCCTGGGCATACTGGGAGCCGCTTTGGCTACGGTCATCGGGCAGGCGGTTTCTTCTTGCTGGCTCTTTTATCTGCTCTCCGTCCGTTATCCCTTGCTTCGTTTCCGCAGATTCATGATTAGGGACTTTATCCATTCCTGCCGGCGGATTCTGGGATTCGGTATTCCCGGAAGTATCAGTATGATGCTGATGCCGCTGGCCTCTGCCGTCATCACGGCTCTGATCAGTCGGTATGGAAATGAAGCGGTGGCGGGGGTTAGTGCCGCCAGCCGGGTTGAAATCTTTGCTTTTATTGTCCCGATGGCCCTGGGAATGTCATTGATCCCTTTTATCAGCCAGAATTTCGGTGCCGGCCGGATGGACCGGATCCGTCAGGCTAAAATCTATGCCATTCGATTTGCTTTTTTATATGGAGCCGGAATCGCCATCCTCTTTTTCCTGGCAGCACCCCTGTTAGCCCGCGTCTTTACCCGGGATCCTCAGGTCTCAGAAATATTTGTGATCTATATTAGAATTATCGCATGGGGATACGGCATGATGGAAATCCACCGATATTGCACCTTCCTGTTCACCGGAATGCATCACCCGGTCCTCTCTACCCTGTTGAACGCCTTCCGGATCCTGGGACTCTTGATTCCGCTCTCATTTTTAGGAAGCCATTGGGGAGGGATCAACGGCATTTTCTTCGGCCGGCTGGTCACCGACTGGACCGCCGGGATCATCGGCTATATCTGGGTTTCCCGGATGCTGACCCGCCATAAATAAAACCGATTTATTCATTGTTTTCAATTCCAAAACCAGTTACTCACGGTATTATTAAAAACAATCCCACTTAACATTGATCATTAAAGGAAACCAAGACAATGATCGAGGAAATAACATCTCTTAAAGATGATAAAATTCAGCTTGCTAAAAGTTTAGGATCAGTCAAGGAACGCAGGGTAAAGCATAAATTCCTGATTGAGGGATCAGAAGCCATCGAATGGGCAGTTTCGGTCGGTATAACTATCGATTTCGTTCTGATGGCTAAATCGATCAAGGTTCCAGATACCCGATTGTCATTGTTGGACTCTTACCGAGTCAGCGATGGATTATTGAAAAAAGTCACTGATACCAAATACCTGATTCCGGTTGTTGCGGTTGGAAATAGAAAACCTTCGATTCCTTTACCTGATTTTCTGGTTGTTCTGGATAACATTAAGGATTTTGGGAATATCGGTACGATTGTCAGAACATGCCATGCTTTTGGAATTCGAACCGTTTTAAGTTCCTCTAGTGAATCGGATATTTTTCAAGCAAAAACCATCGATGCCTCGCGAGGAAAGGTTTTTTCCACCGATTATCGGCCATTTCCCAGTCCATCGGAAACCATCGCTTTTTTAAGAAAACATGATTTCCGGCTGGTAACCACTAGTCCTTATGGTAGTGAAATTCAATCCTTGGTTTCCTTAAAGGATCATCCTTTGGCTCTGGTCGTTGGCAATGAAACCGAGGGCGTTTCAAAAGAATTCTTTGAACAATCGGATGTCATAATTCAAATTCCGATGTATCACGGAATGGAAAGCCTAAATGTAGGAGTCGCTGCCGGAATCAGTATTTATGAACTTAAATTGAAACAGGTGTTAGGTATGATAGAAAAAAAGATCAAATCGACATTAGGTAGAGAAATCAATGTTACGGCTATGCTGATCCAGGAAGTTCTCGATCTGGAATTGAAAAAGGTTTCGGATCTGTCAAGTAAACAACTCGTTTTTATGATGGTTTTAAAATGCGATGGAACCATGCGCCTGCTGGATGCTCAGAAACAATTCGGAATTCCGGATTTGGAGACGAAGTCCTTTTTCAACCCACTCATGAGTAAGGGGTTTATCCAGCATAACTCATCCGGTGATCTTCTGATAAATGAATCAGGTATTGAAACCATCGGAAAACTTTGGACCATCATTGATAATGCCGAAGAGATGATTCTGGGTGAGTTTACCGATACGGAAAGACAGGAATTGAAAAGATTGATCGGAAAATTAATGACTCAGTGTGTTGATATTATTAATCGAAACAAATAAAGTTGTGCCGATTTTTACTGATCATAAAAGGAGTGAAAATTATGGATTATGAAAAGATCAAAGTTGTTTTGGCCCCATGTGGTTTGAACTGCTCCAAGTGTATGGCGTTTGATGAGGGTGATATCAAAACCCATAGCCGTGGCTTGAAAGAGGCTCTTGGAAATTTTGACAACTATGCCAAACGGTTCTCCGGTTTCTGGCCGGTGTTTGCTCATTATCCGGAATTCAAGCAGGTGCTTGAGCAGTTTACCCTGGGTAGTTGCCGAGGATGCCGAAGCGGGGACTGCAAGTATCCCAATTGCGGGGTAGCCGCTTGTTACAAGGAAAAACAAGTGGATTTCTGTTTCCAGTGCGATGAATTTCCCTGTGATAAATCCAATCTCGATGATAATCTGAAGGAGCGGTGGATCAAAATGAATATGAGAATGAAGGAGATCGGGGTGGAGGCCTATTACCGGGAAATCCAGAATACCCCAAGATATCTCTGATTTTGAGATATTCCTCCACCATGATGCCAAACCTTAACGCGGAGTTAATCCTTATGAATAAAGGCTTGAGGCGATTCTATGGATTGATGGGCAGCCTTCAGAAGCGGCATTTGTTTCTGATGTTTGTAATACTGATGATGGGCGTTCCGGTAGTGTTGGCGGGCTGCAGGAGTGAAAATTATAAAATTGATCTGGAAGCAGAAAAAAAAGAGGTGGAAAAGGTCATCCATATCAGCATCGGCTGGGCTAAAAATAAGGATCTCGCCGGATTGTACCAGGTGATCGCCAATGATACCGGATATCTTGAAGTTGATCCTGATGACAGGATTGTAAGAGGATTTCATGATTTTAAAAAGGCCGAGGATTTCTGGATGAGCCCGGATTTCAAGGCCATCCGGTATGAGATCCGGGATTTGGTTATTCGGTTCTCAAAGCAGGGTGATATTGCCTGGTTCTTCTGTTTACTGGATGACATCAATCAATGGAAAGGGCACCCGGCCAACTGGGAGAATACCCGATGGACCGGGGTTCTGGAGAAACAAAACGGACAATGGGTGATTGTTCAAATGCATTTTTCCTTTGCTTTCAAAGAAAAATGAAAAAGTTAAACCTGATGAATCATATAGGAATGAGTTCCTTTGGGAGGATGGATAGTTTCGGTTGGAGGGTGAATTTAAAGGAACTCAGATCGGGAACTGTTATTCCTCTCAGACGATAGAACATAAGCATTGCAGCTGCAAATGAAAGGAATATAAAATGGACGAGCGCACAATCCGTGAGATGGTGGTGAAGAACTATGAACAGGGATTTCATTGTGCCGAATCGATCTTAAACACGATCTGTGAGCTGAATTCCAAAGATCCTGCTCCTTTTACCCGGGTGGTGTCGGGCTTGCGGGGCGGGGTGGGAAAATGCCGGCAGGATATCTGTGGCGCACTTTCGGGCGGTGCAGTCGTGTTGGGTGTGTTGTATGGTCGGGATCAGGGCGGGGAGAACATTGATCGAATGGTGGAAATGACGGCCGAATTCAGACAGCGGTTTATCCGGGAATTCACCACCACCGTCTGCCAAAAGGTGATCGAAAACTGGCAGGCACGTCCGGAATACCAAAGTTGTCGTGATGTAACGGCTAAAGCGTCACAAATTCTTCAAAATCTGATCGAAGAAAACTATATTAAGTCATAATTTCAGTTTAAGGATCAGGGGCCTGAAACGACAAGATCTTTAAATTTATCGGTAGATGAGCGGCTAAGTGTTGGAATGATTGTGATCGATATGATGGAAGAAGGGATAATATGACAATGGTGATGAAGCGATGGAAATGGCCCGTAGAAACCCTTTCCGGACTAATGACGATAATCGCGCGGCTGGGATGGCTAATGGGAGTGCTGGGATGGCATGGGATTGTCCAGGCTGAAATAGTGGTTGGGTTGCAATCGACACCTGGAGGACCTCAGATTATGGTGAACGGCACTGCTGTTCAGCCGCGCATGTTTTGGGGTTCGATCGCCTTCGGTTCCGTTCCGGTCGAAGACCAGTGGGAGGAAAAATCATTCGATTTTATTCCGTTTTTTGACGTTTCGGCCACCCTTCATTTCCGTTTCGGTCAGACCTCCGGGGAGATTCAGCTGAAAGATGTGCGAATTATCGAAGTTGCTACCGGGAAAGATATGATTCCGGCCAATAGTTTCAGCACCTCCCAAGGATTTTCTTCATTCTGGAATATTTTTCCCCCGGATGCCCGCAATACAGTTGGCCAGGTTGAGATCCGGGATTCCGGTCTGCACGTCACTCTGACCGATCCGCCTGCCGGCACCGCCTGGCCGGATTTTCACTTATGGAGCGATCTGGTAACCTTAAAACCCCAGGTCTGTTATCGGTGTATATTCCAAGTTAAAGCCGCACCGAATCGATCGGTGACTTCTACCGTGTACCATGTTGGCCCCGGCTGGACTCCCATCGGAGGGTTTCCGAGTCCATTTTTAAAGGAAGTGGCGTTAGCCCGGGATGTAGGTGTCCATTTTATCACTTTCAGTGTGCCGAATTGCTGGGTGGAACCGGGGAAAACAACGGATTGGCGGCCTCTGGATATGGTCTGCCGGCGGATTCTGACTGTGGATCCAGATGCTCTGTTGGTGCCCAGAGTTGGTGTGGATGCTCCGAGCTGGTGGCTGGCTCGTTATCCGGAAGACGCGATGGTATATGAGGGAGACAGCACCGGGAGCAAGGCCTCGATCTCCAGTCGGCAGTATAGGGCTGATGCCGCCGCCTATCTGGAATTGCTGTGCCGCCACCTGTGTGAGACCTTTCCTGATAATCTGGCTGGTATTCATCCGTGCGGCCAGAATACCGGGGAATGGTTTTATGAGGGGACCTGGACTGCCCGCTTGAGCGGCTATGATTCGGCTACCCAGCAAGCTTGGCGGGAGTATCAGGCAGAAACCGCGGTTGTGCCGAGTCCCGACGAACGGCGAACCTCATCGCACGGGCTACTGATGGATCCGGAACGATATTCGGTTCAAATTCGATTTAACCGGTTTCTGCAGGATGAGATGGCCGATTTCATTCTGGAGCTGGCGGCTGCAGCCCGGCGAGGGACCGATGGAAAGAAGCTGGTCATCCTGTTTTATGGATACCACTATGAATTCAGCACAGCTACGAAAAGCCCGGCGGTCAGCGGGCACTATGCCCTCTCTCGAATCCTCCAATCCGATGATGTGGACATTGTGTGTAGTCCCATTTCCTATTACGACCGCCAGTTATCAGGCACCGGGTCACTGATGAGTTCGGTGGAAAGCGTGACGAGCGCCGGCAAACTTTGGCTCAATGAGGACGATACCCGGACCTATCTGAATACCAACATGGTGGATCATGCCAAATACGGGGGGCTGGCGACCCGGAACGAGACACAGTCGGTGCTGCTGCGCAATACCG
>JAGOEH010000108.1 GCA_017997825.1 Candidatus Delongbacteria bacterium
CTATCATACTTGAAATTGCATCATCGTGCAGTTCAGAGTATTTTTGTTCATCAATCGATACAATTCAATCCAACACGTCAATCCCATATTTCTTGACAATCAGCCGAAATCCAATATCCATTCTATTAAAAAGAATATAAAGATCGATACTTGAAATGTCAATTATAATTATTCATTAATATAAAATAAATATTTAGAATTTAAATTAAAACTCAGAGCGGTATAATCTACACCGTCAATCCGATTCGGTATCATCGATAAAAGCTGACTTCCCGGCTGGGTCCACTCTCCCGGTGAAGAGAATCCCGGGTGGTCAGATAATAAAAATAGAGATGATTCCGTAAGGCGGAGCGATCCAGATAGTGGAACGCTCCGGAGTACAGGGTATCATTGAGTGCCGATACACTGCCCATCAGTGTCGGCTTGCCTCCCCGTTCATATCGGTAGATCCGATAGGACTCCAGTTGATCCAGCACGACCGGATCCCATCGGATCGATATTCCTTCCCCCACGGATTCAAGTCTTAGATTATCCGGCGGTAACGGCAATGCCGTTTGGATCATACCGGGAACCGGGGTTCCAAAACCGCTCCGGCCGCCGAATCGATCCAAAGAAACCACACTATACTGATAAAGAGTTCCCTTTTCCACCAGGCTGTCCCGATACAGATTCTGATCACACCGCAGCGGTTCCATCGTCAGCAGATGGTATCCGGTCGAATCGTCCGAGGATTTTTGAACCGTTTGGCGGCCGCTTTTCTGCTGACCGGTCCCGGATCGTTCTGAAACCGGCCGGCGATAAACCTGGTAGGCCGCAATATCAGGATCGATCTCGGTCATCGGATCCCAATGAATCAACAGGTGTTCGTCACCGGCAAAAATCCGGACATTGCTTGGGGGCAAGGGATGGGTCGGTATCACCGGACGTACCCAGACCGTATCGGAAAACTCTCCCGGAATATGGCTGGTGTTTTCTGCCCGAACCGCATAGGCATAATTGATCCGGCCGCTCAGTTCCCGGGCACTGTCGATGAAAACCGTAACGCAAGGAGTCTGAATCTCAGACTCGTTATGATTCGATTTTTCCGGTATCGGGGTGGATTTCTGAGAGGATTTCCCACCGGATTTAGGCCGGGTTTTGGATTTGGTTTTATCTGATTTTCGGGATGGTTCCGGGGATCGGTCCGAGGATTGATCCGGTTTCGCGATCGGAATCAGATCCGAAATCAACCGTAAACTGTCCCCGCCCGTTCCCCGATAAACCCGATATCCCTCCAGCATGGGATCGGGACACTCAATTTCCAGGCGGACTCCATGAGATATCCCCTCAGCCCGGATAATCCGGGGCTCGATGGGAGCAGCACCATACTTCGCCAATCCGTGGACTATAGCCGTCGGAGGGAGTTCCTCATCCAGAAGGGTGACCGGGCACAGCTTATAATAATAGATCTTCATCGGTTCAACCTGTGAATCCCGATAATCATTCCGTTTGGGGGATATCTCGGCAATATGGACATACCCCGTATCAAAATCCGAACTGCGGTATATCCGGATGGATTTGAGGAAACGCAGATCGGCAATCTCCCAGCTCAAGCGAATACTCCCGAGCGAATCCAGGCTTTCGCACTTTATCCGGGAAGGGGCCGGAATCTCCAACCGGTTGTAAACAGTCCCCCAGACCGTATCGGATGGATTTCCCTCCGCTTCATAAAAATCCACCGGAACAATATAGTAACGGGCAATTCGGTCATCAGCTCCCAAACTGTCATGCAGCTCAAAAAAAAGGGTATCCCCGGACTGATAAAGCGATTGCTTAGGATGAATCGGTAAAAAGGGATCGACCATTTTATCCTGACGCCGGACCTGAAAGGAAATCGGCCGATCGGCAGGATCAATTTTGCGTACCGCCGGAATGATCCAGCTCAGCACCGTGATTCCGGAATTGGCATGACGATGAAAAAAAACGGGTGCCGGACACTCGATTTTTCGAGGATAGACGATTTTGGGAGTTGTAATGGGCGGTTTCAAACCGGAACCGTTGCCAATCCTGGAAAGTCGGTATTGGTACTCTACCCCGGGCTGCACCGACGAGTCCAGTGCCAATGTTCCGGCGGCCCTCCGGACCGGCAGAGAGGCAAAATAAAAGGGCAGATCATCGATCCGGGGCTGACGGATCAGCTCCCAGATTCGGCTCACAACACTATCCCGGTTCAGCCATGATTCAGCTCCCAGGGCCTCCAGCCGTGCCGCCAACTGGGGTTTATCATGCGGGGCATCATAGCGAAGAATCTCCTGCCATTGATTACGGCCGGCCAGGCTTCGCTCGATACGAATCGCTATCGCCTGATCGCTCCCCGGATGGCCGGGAGATAAGAACTCATATCCGGTATTGAGATAGATTCCTTTCAGGCCCGCCATCGCTATCCTTGAAGCCGGATCGGCTGATGGTTTTCCCGAAGAATCCGAAACGGGTACTGGGGCCGTCGGTAATGAGGTTGATGTCCGAGTCTTGGATTTTTTTGATTGGGCCATGATCGATCCGGCTGGGCACAGCAGGATAATGATCAGCACCATCATCAGGTTCCGCCTCATCTTTCCGTGTAGTCCGAAGGTAGACAATACCTGTCTCATACTATCCTGAGGATTGCTTGGGAAATTCCGATCAGGCAGGCCGGCGGCTTTATTCCCCCGGGTTGTAATCCCGTATCGATTGGAGTACCGATCCATCGTTTTCCGATCCAGCATAGTTATCCTCCGGGCTGTTAATTCTCTGAACCTTGTTTATCCAATACAATTTCGAACTTGGGACCGCCCTGCCCCAACCGCAGCAGAATACCGCCATGAACCGAGCCGGAAAAGGTTTTGGAAATACAGGGACAGGGACAGAACTCGATCCAATCACAATGGCTGTCGCAGCATCCGCCGCCGGCATAGGCACTGCCGGTCAGGGTGACGCCGGCCTCGGTTTGGACCCACCAGGTTCCATCACTGATATATTCGCCGTCGCCCCGTATCAGGTACATAAAATCCAGACCGGCTCCGGCACAGGCAACCACTACCGAAGCGCCTATACCGATATGCAGTTTGACAAATCCCCCCTGGCCGATATGATAAACATTGTTCGGCCCGGCAAAATTCATTCCCAGCGACATCATTCCGCCGTAACTGACGACCAGTTCGCCGTGTACCACCAGCAGATCGATGTCGATGGTCGGAATAATGGGACACGGCAATTCCACCAGTCCGGTGAAGAAGAATCCTTCCAGATCGTTGACAAAGGTATCCGGCAGTTTGCCGTCAAAGGAGTATTCACTAAAGATATCGGTAATGGCGGTTTCACCGGCAATCGGGTAATCCCCGAAAACGGTGGCGACCTGCATATGAAAAATCGGACTGGGAAACGACATCTGGGCTCCGGCCACAAAATACCATCCCTTGGATTCGATGACCAGCGTAGCATCGCCATTGCTGGACACCTTTCCTCCGTTACCCAGACCGGCATCAAATGCAAGAGTTCCGGTCAGTCGGCCTTTGGCGAAGTCATAGACCAAGGCCACATTTCCAAAGGGCGTGGAAACTTTATCGACCTTGATTTCCTGTCCGGAAGCGGTCACCTCCCCCACCACCGTAAATCCAAGCCGGCCGGAAGCTCCCTCCGCTCCGGTCAGATCCCCCTCAAAATAAAAATTGTTCCATTGGCCGTTGACCACCTGCATTCCGCCGCTGACCGCCTTCAAATACCGGGAATTATCGGGACTGATTTTCAGGTTCTGATGCGGCAGGATATCGATTCGGATATCGTTCGGTTTACGGTGCAGGCATACCTTGAATTCAAACTTGCCGGCTTCCGCCACCGCGGCTTTCAGATCGAGCCCGTTCTCTCCTATGACGATCGAATCCCCGACCGCCTTGAATGTGATACCATTGACCGAGAATCCCATAGTGAAGGGTTTGACCTCCAACTTCAAATTCTGGGCGGCATCCCGATAAAAACTCAACAGCAGGGTTCCCCCCGGAGCATTGGGAATACCGAAATCATTGGTGCCGGAAACCTGAACCGCCTGATTGAGACAGCTCATCATATTCGGCCTGAACACCCCGATCTGATAGAGATTCATCGGGGGCGACGCCGGGTCGATTCCAAAGCTCTGATCACCATTACCCCTGAGATAAAAGCTCTGAACCCGGATCTGATCGGCCGGGGCCATCCCCGGAAGATTGGAGATCGATCCGCAATAGGGCTGACTGCTCTGAGGATCGGGACTGAAAAAGAGCTGCCAGTGTGAATCGACCCATCCCAAAACCGATTGGGCGTTTAGGGCCATCGTCAGTACGTTTTTCAGGCTCAGGCTCGATGGTTTAAATGATTGGGGAACCGTCACCAGACCGGAGGGAGTAACCTGAACCGCAGTAAAGGGGATATCGGCGGCCTGGGTTTTCAGCATTCCGCTCTTGAGCATCATCCCGCCGCTCCCGCTCAGACTCCAATCCTGGCTGGTCAGTTCCCACTGCTCCAATTTAATGGAAATCGGTTGGACTCCCTGAACGGGTTGTACCTTTTTATCCACAATCTTAACCTGTCCCAATGCGATATCCAGAGGCGGATTGATATTGGGAAGATTCATTTTGAGCCGGCTGAGCAGCGTGATGGTATGTCCCTGAATGACCGAAAGATTGGAGTCGGCCTGAAGGGACTGTTGATACAGGGTGAATCCCAAAGCGCCGCCCTGTTGATTCACCACTTGCATACCGCCGGTGATGACGGCCGGTGGCTCTCCATCGGCAGACAGACAGGGTATCCGTATTTTCTGTACCCCTGAAACACCCGGCACTGCCAGATAAAAGCGGCTGTCGGGGAAATCGAGCCCGGTGTCAAACTCGGCATCCTGGTTCAGATAAACCCCACCCCGAATCAGTCCCCGGTTCTCCCCGGCCTGAACTTCATCCACCTGGATTCCGTTGAGCTGATCCATCAGACATCCGTCATAATAGTCATAGGCTCGGATACCCAACTGGTTGACACCCGTCTTAACCGGGAGGATTTCCGGCCGGGCCGTGGGGACTCCCTGGGCATTGGGAGATCCCGGAACCAGACGAACATCCTTGAATGGTATCCGCTGATTGGGATCGGATACGCCAAAAACCGAATTGCCGGGAAGATTGGTCAATGCCCCGTTGATTTGAACCCGTTTGGCCCCCAGCTCAATCAGTGAATCGATCTCGACCTGGAATCCCAGAATACGGGTTATATCCATTCCGTCATAGATCTCCAGGTTGAAATTGAGGGTGTCCTGTCCGCCAGCCGAGATTGTTTTAATCCTGGTAGAACCGATCCAGGTCGTGTCACCGTCGGATGATTTGACGGATTTGAAGCTCCGGGGATAGGAGCTGATCGGGATGTTATGCAATACATAATGGCCTTGAGCATCCGTCCAGGTTTCGATCGGAATCTGGGTTCCGTAACTGCTGAAAAATACCCTGGCTCCTTCCACCGACTGCCGGTGATTGATCCGGACATAACCCGACAAGCGGGTCGCCGGCTCCAGTTCCACCGGATAGGTCTTGAACTGGCTGCTTTCCTGCTGATGGACCGTCAGGACCTTCCCGATATAGTCCTGGTCGGGAGGTCCCTGAATATAGATTTTAAAATCATCGCCACCACCAAAGCTCAATTCGGCAATCCCATCCATGTCGGTCGTTACGGTCTGTTCTCCGATTCGGACGATGGCGCCCTGGATCTCCGGTTTGAATTTAGGGCTGCCGATCTGAATATAGACCGGGGGGGGTCGTTTAACGATCACCCTTACCCGGTGCAGTTTTTTATAAACTACAATCGGAGGAATAATCTGACTATCGGCGGTAGTGACATAATAGCTGACGGTTGCAGGCAGGAAACTCTGGTCGAGCGGATTGACGGTGATCACCTGATGGCCGTTGACGGCCGGGGAGTGATACCAAGCCGGCCCCCACTGCATACTATTCATATTAAAAACAACAGATTTGGCATCCGTTTCCAGTCCTTCTCCGATCCTGACCCTGGCCGCCTGGCCGGCTCCATTTTCATCCACCACCGATCCCTTGACGACATGTGCCGGGACCAGGGTGATCGGGTCGCGGTACCATTTTTCACCCAGTTTCATCAGCGGCAGATTGTCGATACTGAGGGGGTGGTATCCGAATTTATAGATCTCCAGCCGACGGGTCACCGGGCTGGCCTGTCCCTGTTCATTGTATTGAGGCTCAAGATTCAGAAAACCGAAATAGCCCTGGGGGACTGAGCCGGCTCCCAAAGCCGAATATTGAGAACGCTCCTTGGCATTTACATAGGGTATGGCCGGATTGGATGTCTTCAGAACAGCCCACAGGGTCACCTCAGCTCCATCCACCCCTTTACCGGTATCCTGTCGGCGCAGTACACCGGCGATGCTGGGCCATCGCGGTCGAGCCGAGAACTCACGATAGTACACCGGATAATGGGCTTCATATTCATCCCGGAAGAGACTCTTATCCTCCGGCATGGGATAACGCAGCGGTGTTTTGGACAGCCGGTAATTGATGGCGATTTGAGGATTGGGTTCAGCATAGATATAATAGTGATCAGAATAAAAGTAATTCCGGACCAGCCGGCGGAAAACGACGCGTCCATCCTTGTCACTGGTAGCTTTGGCGATAACCGTCATCCCCAGTTTGGTCTGATTCGGCAAATCCTGACCCTCATTAGCCGGAATTCCGTCAGGGCGGGCCGACCGCAGCAGGTAAACATCCATACCCTCCAGAACGCCCTGAGTCACCTGCATCAGTGGATTAGCCGTATCGGCCCGGAGCGTGACATGCAGGGTATAACTCCGGACGCAGCAGAAAGCATTGATTCCGGTGATCGAATTCCCGGGTTGAACCATGATGTCCTGCGGCGGGCCGGCATAGCAGGGATGCTGGACTATAATCCGCGCTACCCGATACACATCCCCGACCTGGATATCCGGAAATTCCGGAGCACCATGACTGATATGATAATCCTTGACCACCAGTTTCATGCTGTCCGTATGGATAAATCCGAAGGTGAAGCCACCCTCCGAATCCGTTACATCGGTCGCCAGTAATTGCTGATTGTCTTGACAGCCCGGAGGCAGATCCCCCTCCGGCAGAATATAGTAATTGGAATAGGGTCCGGGGGTACCGGGGGTATGGGATTTCAGCTTGAACGCGTAACACACCACCAGACTGACCGGCATATCGGCCAGCGGCCAACCGATGTACTCTCCGGTCTGATAAGGTTCGGAAGCAAAACTATAGAGAAGTTTACCCTTGACGGTAGTGAAAAAATTTAACAATGGAGAAGGTCCGGAAGAAATCAAAGTCAGGCTGTCATCCGGTTCCTCATCCTCTTCAATCTTGAAAAATGCCAATTCACTGAATTCACGGGCCCGAAGTTGATTTTGACTGATATCCGAAGCCTCAATTCGATAGGCATATAGCCTATTCTTTTCCAGGGCCGGCGCAAAAGGGGGATAATAAAACTCCATCCCTTCCAGGTGATCGACCTCATACACCGGATACCGTGAAAGAATCAGGTCCGGACTGGAAATTTTGTCATCGACCTGGTAAATCATCAGACGATAGCGGTTCCCGTTGGAATGCCACCGGAATGACGGAAGGGAAGTCCCGGTAGAGGGAATGATTGATCGGCGTTGTGACATGGGCTGACTGAACCAGGCGGATAGATTGGGAATGGTGGATTGCCGCAATCCCGGTTCGATCAGTTCCAGATAAAGAGCGGCCGGTGGGGGTTCTTCCGGCTGAATCGGCTCGATCGGCAGAACCTGGATCGTCATCCGGCGGGTATCCTGTCCGCACGAATTTTGAATGGCTGCACTAACGGTATAATCGCCCGCATCAGCGAAGGTATAGCTTAACACCGGCTGAGTCCAGGTCTGAGAGCCGATCGTCCAGACAATGGTAGGCTCTTCCGGGGGTGAGGGATCGGGAGATTCCCAGTCCAGATGAAAGGTCACGGTTTCTCCGACATGAGGATTCGACGGAAAAGCTTTCAGATCGACGATACGGGGATGATCATGCACCCGAATCAGACCGGGAACGCTCTTTTCCTGGATTCCATCCGGAAGGACTACCAGCAGCCGGACCGTAAATGATCCTACCTGTTGATACTGGTGGCTGGGATTGGGCTGGTTGGTGTTGGCTCCATCTCCGAAATCCCACAATCGAGCGGCATCGGGGGCTCCAGAAGTCAGATCGGTAAACTGCACCGTCAGCGGCAAACATCCCTCGGTCGGGTCGGCACTAAAATCGACGGTCACCACAGTCGGAACACTTACCTGTATATAACCTGGCTTGGTATTCTGGTAACTGCCATAGGGATTGGTCACTGTCAGGGTGACGGTATAGCTGCCCGGCTGGGTATAGAGATGATTAGGATTGGGCTGGTCGGAGCTCTGACCGTCTCCGAAATCCCACAATCGAGCCGCATCGGGGGCGTCCGGGGTCAGATCGGTGAACTGCACGCTCAGGGGGGCTTCGCCCTGAGTCGGTTCCGCTCTGAAATCGACCGACAACGCGGGCGGCGCGGTGGCCTGGATGTAATCGGATTTGGTGTTCAAGTGGCTGCCGCATCGATCGGTCACCGTCAGGGTAACGCTATAGTTGCCCGGTTGGGTATAGAGATGATTCGGATTGGGTTGGTCGGAGCTCTGACCGTCACCGAAATCCCATAATCGAGCCGCATCGGGAGCATCCTGAGTCAGATCGGCAAACTGTACACTCAAGGGGACCATCCCGGTAAGAGGATTGCCCCTGAATTCCGGCATCGCTTTCGAGTAAACGCTGATCAAATCAGGTTTATAGGCTTCTCCTGCCTGATGGGTCGGCAAATTGAGACTCAGCCGAACCGAATAATTTCCGGATTCAAGATAGGTATGACTTGGATTGGGCTGGTCGGAGCTCTGTCCATCCCCAAAATCCCAGGAGCGAACGGCATCGGGCAGGCCGGGAGTCAGATCGGTAAATTGGACGGTGAGCGGAGGACAGCCCTCGGTCGGGGCGGCACTGAAATCGACTGTTACGATCGGGGATTCATTCACCCGGATATAGCCGGGTTTGGTCTCAAGATAACTCCCGCAATCATTGACGGTTATCAGGCGGACAGTATATTCTCCGGCCCGGCTATAGGTATGGCTGGGATTGGTCTCCTCGGAACGGGATCCGTCTCCGAATTCCCATAAGCGGCCGTTAATGGGATTGCCCCGGGTCAGATCGGTGAATTGCACCGTCAGCGGGGCCTGGCCTTCCAGGGGAACCGCGGAAAACTCGGGTTCCAATTCACCAATCACGGTAATATAGCTGTTTTTTTTCAACTGGGCGGACGAGACGGCATTGGATGCTTTCAGTTCGACATCATAAACCCCGGCCTGTTGATAATCATGCCGGGGATTCTGGTCGGCCGAACCCTGGCCATCCCCAAAATTCCATTCCCAGGTTGTAGCCACCGCTCCGCCGGTCAGATCGGTAAACTGAACCGACAAAGGGCGGCATCCCGACAGGGGATCACCTCGGAATTCCACCTCCAGAGCGGGCGGCTCGGTAACGGTAATATATTGCCGTTTGACCATTTCGGCTTGTCCGCACACATAAACCGCTCGTAGTGTAACATCATACTGTCCGGGACTCAGATAGACATGTTCCGGATTCAGTTCTCCCGATGTCTGGTTGTCGCCAAACCGCCACACCACCGACAGCGGGGTTTCTCGTCCCGTTTGAGCGCTAAAACGAACCGTTAACGGGGCCTGTCCGGTCTGAACATCAGATATAAAATCGAGAAGCATCTCACAGATGGTAATCTCAAATGACTTTTGGCGCTCTCCCGCCCACTCGCATCCCGGGATCGAAAACCGAATAGTAAAACCATAAACACCGGCACTGATCGGCCGGCCCGATATTACACCGCTGGATTCATCCAAACCTAAGCCCGGCGGCAAAATTCCAGCGGCCATACTCCACACACATGGATGCTGACAATCGACCAGTTTGCACTCACCCTGTAATTC
>JAGOEH010000006.1 GCA_017997825.1 Candidatus Delongbacteria bacterium
GGCCTCGATATACTGGCCCTGCCCCTCGGTTTTCGGTTTGATCCGGGTCTTCAGTGATTCCATCGTCAGCTCATCCGAAAACAGATGCTTCAACTCGATCTTTTCTTCGTTTTCCGCCCGGTCAATGGCATAGAACACCTCGGTCTTGGTAATGGCCTGCTTGTTCTGGATGTAAAGCAGCAGATGCTCAAACACTCGTTTGATTTTCTTGACTTCATCTTCCGGGCCGTTGATCAACAATCGATTATCCCGGTATACAATACTGCTGTAAAATTCGCGTTCGATCAAACGCAGCCAGCGATCGTTGGTCCCCAGTAAAACTAAGGGATCCGCCAACTCCAATCTGATCTCTTCCGATGTGATATGCTCGATGGGAATTTCTCCTGATAAAAAAAGGCTCTTGAGGATATCAAGAGCCTTTAATGGGTTATGGTATCGATCGTATCGATCAATATGCTATCGGGGAATGGTAAAAACCTGTCCCGGCTGAATCAGATTCGGATCTTTGATCTGGTCTTTATTGGCTTCATAGATTTTGGTCCATTCGCGCCAATTGCCGTAAACTTCCCAATAACCGGCGATCCGGCTCAGCCAATCACCCTTCATGACCTTATAGGAATCCATTTTTTCCAATGGAATCCGCAATACCCAGTTCGGGTAAATCAGGTTGGGATCACGAATCTTATCGCGGTTAGAGCGATAAATCACCGGCCAGCGAAGCGGATTGCCGAAATACTGTGAATATCCGGCGATCTTCCACAGGCATTCACCCTTAACCACGGTATGCATGGCTTCTTTGGGTTTTTCCATCAGCTTGGCCAGTTTAGCCTGCAGTGCCGATACCTCTTCCTGACATTTGGCTAGTTCCGCTTTCAGCGGCTCCAATTCCTCTTTCAGTTTGGCAATCGCGTCTTCCAGAGCCGGAATCTGAGCCTTGGCATCGGCTTCCCGCTTCTGGTAAGTCTGCAGCATATGCTTCCATTCATCATAGGTCAATTTTTCCTGCTGGGCCTGTACCGTACTCAAGCAGAAGCTCAGGCAGAGAATCACACTCAGTAATCCTATCCACTTTTTCATTTCTATCTCCTTTCCTCTACCTTTACTTAGCCGGTTTTTCAAGCTTATCGATTTCAGCCTGCAGCCGTTCTTTTTCCTGTTTGCATTTTTCCAGAGCGTCTTTAGCGGAACTGATTTCAGATTCCAAACGGCTTTTCTCGGATTTCAGACTTGCCAGTTTAGATTCCGCGGATTCAGCCGCTTTGCGGGCTTCTTCCAACTGCTTCATCTCTTCTGCGCTTGGCCTTTTGGTACAACCACCCAGCTGAGGCAGAACAACAAGCGCCGATCCTAACAGGATGAGGTTTATCCATTTGCTCAGACGACTTCGGTTCATTCAACGACCTCCTTGTGGTTAATGATAACTGATTCGCTTTAGGATTATATAACACATTTCAAATGGATTGTCAAGATTTTTTTTTCAAACGTTCCGGTCATTGTAACATTCTATTCGATAATCAATTATCCATATAGAGTTTTTGGCTGTACCGAATTCTCAACCGACTAGAAAACCTTATGGGTAGCTTTCACGATCTCGCCGGTTTCCCGGATCCGGTTTTTCAGTTGCTCCAGCCCCTGTCCGGAGAGGGCTGAAAGATAGAGGCCATCGGGATCCAGAATAGCGAGTTCCGTTTCGATTCGATCGATTTTATTATAAATCTTCCATATCGGTTTTTGGTCCAGTCCGATCTCCTTAAGGGTCTGTTCGACAATTTCGATTTGCCGTTTGTATTCGGGATGAGATCCATCGATCACCATCCAGATCAGATCGGCAAATTCAGCTTCCATTAGGGTGCTTTTGAAGGAGGCAATCAGATGATGGGGCAGGCGGCGGATAAATCCGATGGTATCGGTGATCAGGATTTCTCGCCCGGGTAGAACCCCCCATTTGCGGGTCCGGGGATCCAGGGTGGCAAATAGTTTATCATCAGCATAGGTATGGCCGCCGGTCAGAGCGTTCAAAAGCGTACTTTTACCGGCATTGGTGTATCCGACCAAAGCTATCCGAAAGGCATCGGCCCGGCGTTTTTGTTGATTGCGACGATTGCGTTCCACTTTAGCCAGCTTCTCTTTGATCAGAGAGATCTGGCGCTTGGTGTCCCGCCGGTCGACTTCCAACTGTGTCTCACCGCCGCCGCCACGGACTTTGATACCACCGTACTGACGATCCAGATGGGTCCATTGGCCCGACAAGCGGGGCAAAAGATGTTCCAGACGCGCCAGTTGAACCTGCAATTCCGATTCCCGGGTAACCGCATGACGGCTGAAAATATCTAGTATCAGATCCGTTCGATCGATAACGTCAATCCCCCATGCTTTTTCCAGGTTTTTAATCTGGATGGGAGAAAGCTCATTATCGAAAATGACCCGCTGAATGGATCGCTCCTCGATCCGGTTTTTCAACCGCGCAACATTGCCTTCTCCCATCATAAATTTGGCCGAAAAGGAATCGACCGCAATCGGGATCATTTCATCCACCTGCAATCCATCGGTTTCAGAAAGCAGTTTTAATTCTTCAAAGGAAGCCGGCCAGTCGGACTGATTTTTGTGTTTTTTCAGATAGACGGTCAGCAGGAGAACGGGTTCCGGTATCATCGTCACGCTCGGTCAACTCCGTAACAGGGTCGGGGATTAGAAAGGAAGATCGTCGGCATCCTCTCCGCCCATCGGGGAGGCCGGCATAGAATGATCGCCTCCATTGTCAGGAAATTTTTCATGTTCTTCCGGCAGCGGAGGGACATCGGCGGTCGATGATTCGGGCCGGGATCCGATGAATTGGATAGTATCGGCCACGACTTCGGTAAAATACATTTTCTTGCCCGGATTTTTGGCATCATCTACCGTCCGGGTCTGTAGCTTGCCCTCCACATACACCAGGCTGCCCTTTTTCACATATTGGCCTACAAAATCAGCCAATTTTCGCCACGCCACCACCCGATGCCAGTCGGTGCGTTCGGTTAGTTGCCCGCCGGCATCTTTCCATGCTTCGTTGGTCGCCAGATTAAAATTGGCACAGGAGACTCCGGAGGGAGTCATCCGGATTGTGGGATCACCGCCCAGGCGGCCGATCAATAGAACCTTGTTGAGAGTACCTCGTGCCATACCTCATCCTCCTTAGATGATATTCAGTTTCTTACCGACAACCGCAAACGCGTTCAGACAGCGGTCCAGATGCTCCCGCTGATGAGCAGCGGAGATCTGGAGCCGGATTCTGGCCAATCCCTTAGGAACCACCGGATAGCTGAATCCGATTACATAGATTCCTTCATCCAACAACATGTTAGCCATATCGGACGCCAAACGGGCTTCTCCCAGCATGACCGGTACAATTGGATGAACGCCGTCCCGAATGGTAAAACCGAGCTGTTGGATACCCGCTCTAAAATAAGCGGTATTCTCGTTCAGATGGGTAATCAGATCATTGGAGCTCTGCAGCAGATCGAACACTTTAAGGCTGGCGCCGACGACCGCCGGGGAAACGGTGTTGGAAAACAGATAGGGGCGGGATCGCTGGCGCAGGTAATCCACGATTTCCCGTCGGGCGGCCGTGAAGCCTCCTGAGGCTCCCCCCAAGGCTTTTCCCAGGGTCGAGGTGATAATATCGACCCGGCCCATCACCTGGTTGTACTCGGTTGTCCCCCGACCGGTTTGTCCCACAAAACCGGTCGCATGAGAATCATCCACCATCACCAGGGCATGATAACGATCCGCCAGATCACATATCTGGTCCAGCCGGGCAATATAGCCGTCCATACTGAATACGCCGTCGGTAGCGATCAGACGGAATCGGGCCCCGGCAGCCTCTTTCAGCCGGGCTTCCAGATCATTCATATCGTTGTTTTTGTATCGATATCGCTGGGCTTTGCACAATCGGATCCCATCGATAATCGAGGCATGGTTCAGCTCATCGGAGATAATGGCATCCTCCTCACCCAACAGGGTCTCGAACAGACCGCCGTTGGCGTCAAAACAGGAACTGTAGAGAATAGCATCATCCATATGAAGAAAATCGGCGATTTTGCGCTCCAATTGCTTATGGATGTCCTGAGTGCCGCAAATAAAACGGACCGAGGAGAGACCATAACCATAGCGGTCCAGGCATTCCCGGGCGGCCCGGATCAGATCGGGGTGATTGGCCAGGCCCAGATAATTGTTGGCGCAGAAATTGATAACCTCCCCTTGCGCCGTACGGATCAAGGCTTTTTGATCGGAAAGTATCAACCGTTCCGCTTTGAATAATCCTTCCCGCCTGATATGATCAAGCTGTTCGGCCAGGTAGACGGTATAATCCTTGTACATGAGAAACGCTCCTTATGACTGAATTTTAAAGATGACTTTGGGGTTGGCATCGATCGCCTGCTGGAAGGTGGTTGGATTGAAGCTGTGAAAATCGTACATGCTCTTCCCTTCCTGCAGAATGATCTTCCAGATCTTTTCGGCGGTATCATTCCCGCTTTCCAGAATCGATTTGGTGAAGTACCAGGTTTCCCAGAGCCGGCGGCCGATGACGCTATGCATTGAAACACCGTCCACAATCAGCTTGTCGATGCTTTCAATAACGGCATTACCGGAACGCAGGCCGAACAGGATCACATCTCCACCGCGGCGGGTAGCGAAAATGGCATTGTTGATGGAGTGATTCAGTCCCGTCATTTCGATCGCCACATCGATTCCAACGCCTTGGGTGACACTCCGGATCGTTTCGGTCAGGCCGGGTTGGTGATGGTAATGATGTTCCGGGATTTCGCCGGGATCGATCACCAGGTCTGCTCCCAGGGCCTTGGCCATCGCCTGGTGCATGGGGTTGGGCTCAATTCCGATAATCTCGATGGCCCCCAATTGCCGGGCCACCATAATAGCGAACAATCCGATGGTGCCGCAGCCGAAAATGGCCACCCGTTTACCTCTCAGGTTGACCTTGGTACAGGCGTGAACCGCATTGCCGAAGGGTTCCTGAACCGCCGCCACCTCCGGGCGAATCTTGTCTATATTGGTCGGCCACAAGGCACGCGCCGGCAGTTTGATATACTCGGCAAAACATCCATCGTAAGATATGCCGATAATATAGTTCTTGGCACAGACATGATTGTCTCCGACCCGGCACTGATAGCACACTCCACAAATAATATGACTCTCGGTCGATACGATATCACCGGGACGATAGCCGAATTCCCGAGCCGCCTTGGTCCCGACCTCCACAATCTCACCCAGCAGCTCATGACCGATAATCCGAACATCCCGTCCCTCACTGGACAAGCTGTCATAGATCATATCCCGGAACGATTTGCGATACCAAATCCCGCGATCGGAACCGCAAACTCCGGCATAGATAACCCGGATGATCACATTATCCAGATCATCGATCCGATTTACCGGATCCAATTCGGGCTTGGGAACTTCCCGCATCTCAAACCCGATGCTCTTATCCCAATCCATACTGGAACGATCATATATTAACGCCTTCATCGTCGACGCCATATCCTCTTCCTTTCATATGAACAAACTTCGTTCCGAATGTTAATAAAAAAACCATGGCCGAAATGACTACATCCTTGTCTATTCTATATTAATTAAGAAAAAATATTGGAATTTGTCAAGAATTTTATAAAACATATTGACATTTAAAAAATAATTCTTAGATTGAAACGAAGGTTACCAACTATGAAAAAAATACTGATTGTAGACGATGATACATCCAATCTGGAAATCCTAAAAGAGATCCTGGAGCTGGATGGTTATGAAACCCTGACCACCACGCTGGGGCTTCAGGCCATTGAGCTGGCCATTCGGCATATCCCGGATATTATTCTGCTGGACATCATGCTGCCCGACATGAGCGGGATTGATGTCTGCGCTAAGATCCGGACCAATCCGTTGTTGAATGATTGTGCCATCATCATGATTACCGGATTGGGCAACCGTGATATCCGGTTAAAGGCCCTCAAAAGCGGAGCCAATGAATTCCTCAACAAACCCCTGGATCCGATCGAGATCACCACCCGGATCCAGAATCAGCTCCGGATCAAAGCCGCCAAGGAAAAAATCAGTTCCGCTCTGGACGAACTGAATAATATCAACCAATACTCCGAGAGCCTACTGGAGAGCATCAAACTTTCCATCTTTGATTTTCCGGATACCATCGAAGCCTTTTTGACGCAGATCATCACCAGCTACTCCTATCAGACCGGGATTCCCGAAATCATACTTGTAGCGGGAAGGCAGGATGATAATCAGTACATGATCTATGCATTCAAGATTCAGGACCGGCGTATCATCGGCAAGGATTTTTTTGAGATTAACGACTTAGGCATGCGTTTTGCCGACCTTAACGGAAAACAGATTTTTTATGATCAGGGGCATTTGGACAACCAATTTGATCCGAGTTATCTCCACCCCTCGCTCTTGAAATTCTGCAATCCCATCACCAATGGAATCATTTATACCCGGAATGAACTCAATCTATTCACCTTTAATTATCAAAATCTGGCTACTGCCATGGAAGAGTATTTCATTCGCGGGTTCCTGCTTCACCTCAACTTTTATATGACCATCAACCGCCAGATCAAGAAGATCCAGGGCTTCTTCATCTATTCGATCGGTTCTCTGGCCCGCGCCGCAGAAGCCAATGATGAAGACACCGGCAAACATATTGTCCGGGTCAACGAGTATTCCTATCTGTTGGCGCGCGAAATGGGAATGGACACCGAGTTCTGCAAGCGAATCCGGATTATGGCCCAATTGCATGATGTCGGCAAGATCCATATCCATCCGGATATTCTTAAAAAACCAACCAAGCTGACTCCTGAGGAATGGGAATTGATTCGGGCCCATCCCTTATCGGGAGCGCAGATTATCGGGAATTCACCCGATTTTGCCATGGCGCGTATGATCGCCCTTCAGCATCATGAAAACTGGGATGGTTCAGGCTATCCATTCGGAATCGGCGGGACCGAGATCTCAATGGCGGCTCGAATCGTTAAACTGGTCGATATCTATGACGCCCTCCGCAATGAACGAACTTATAAACCCAGCTTTTCCCATGAAAAGTCGATTGATATCATTCTGAACGGGGATGGCCGCGTCGTACCGGCCCATTTCGATCCCGACCTGCTCCAATGCTTTCGGGAAAACCATACCAAGATCAACGATCTGTATGAAGAACTGAAAGATGCTTAGCCTTCCCTTTATCCCTTTCCTATAAATAAATCTCGATCATTTACTTTTCTCTTGATTTTTGATTCCGAATTCACTATTATACCTTGCCTTTTTTTAAGGTCAATGAACCACTCAGGTCAGTTTTGGCTGACAAGGCAATCCAAGGGAGATGAAACAAGGTTCTGTCAAGTACCTGAACAATCATGGAAGCGACTTCGGTATCTGCAACCCGATGGAGAGTCATCCTTCCTCTCATCTATATCTTTCTTATCATCTCATCCTTCGGGATTTACTTTCATTACCGGCAGACTACGATTCAGGGTATCAATACGGTTCTGTTGGACCAGACTCCGGAACTGCAGCAGAAACTGGTGGATTTTCTTACCGCCTATAAGGATCAGTCTTCCCTAAAACTGAGCTACTATTATATGGAGCTGCCTCTGATTGAGAACCGACCGATCCGGAAACTGGTAGCCGAGGTTAATTGCCGTGGAAATGATCCCTATCTGCTGAGCTTCAACCTGGTGACCTGGATCGATCAACACCATCTGAGAGTATTGGAGAGCCATGATGAACATCGTAAAATCAGATGGAGAATTGGATATGAAAAAACAGAAATCATTCAATTAACCATAAACAAATAGAATGGAGGATTCCTAATGAAAAAAAGTTTTTACACCCGATTGGCATTAGTCTTGATACTTTTAGTCGCATCCATTTACTATCTATACCCGACATTCCGGCTGATGACGATGAAAGAAACGGATAAACAGGGGCTTAGCCTGCAATCCCGGGAAAAGCTGGAAAACAGCGCCATCAACCTGGGGCTTGATTTGAAAGGCGGAATGTACCTGGTGATGGAAGTCGATATGGAAAAGTTGAATGAAGAGGAGCGGAAGGATGCATTGGACCGTGCCTTGGAAATCATTCGTAACCGTATTGACCAGTTTGGAGTCGCGGAGCCTCTGATTCAGAAACAGGGCGACAAGCGGATCATCGTTCAGTTGCCGGGACTTCAGGATCCGAAGCGGGCCAAAAACCTGATCGGACAGACGGCATTACTGGAATTCAAGCTGGTACGGGAAGGTCAGGATGCGGCCGAGGTATTGACCCGAATTGACCAGGTAACCGCTCAGAATAATCTGCTGGAAAAGTACAACATCCTTGATCTGCGGGATAAAACCGGTGATACGACCCAGACGGATGACTCATCATCCAACGTCAGTGTCCTGGAACAGTTAGCGGCATCCAAAAGCGATAGCGCTGGAGCCGGTGATACGACCCTGAAAGGGGAAACCGGCGATACGGCCCAGGCGGCAACCGATACCACACTGGCCAAGGACAGCAGCGATCTGCTCAACAATCTCTCCCAGACCAAGACGGAAGGGCGGAATCCGGTTTTATCCCGGATCATCAGCCGTCCCAGTGAACATTTTACCAATTTCTTCGTCAACCAGGAGAATTTCAGCATTATCGATTCCCTGCTGAAAACCCCGGAAGTACAAGCCGCCATTCCGATCGATATGGAAGTGTTATGGTCATCGGAAAGCGAGATCATGGGCAACAATGAGAGTGTCCGTCAGTTATTTGTGGTGACCAAAAGTGCCGAAATGACGGGATCCTCGGTGGCGGACGCCAAGCCGACCATCGGCCAGGGCTATGATCCGTCCATTTCCAATCGTCCGATTGTGGAATTCAAGGTCAGGGATGAAGCCGTCAAGCTGTTTGCCCGGATTACCGGCTCCAATCTGAACAGGCGTTTAGGCATCGTACTGGACCACAAAGTAGTCAGTGCTCCTGAGCTGATTGTCAAGATCCGAGACGGGCAGTCGATCATTACCGGCAGCAAGGATATCAATGAAGCCAAGGATTTGGCCATCGTGCTGCGCAGCGGCGCCTTGCCGGCTCCGGTCAACGTCATCGAAGAACGGACCGTCGGCCCGAGCATGGGTTCCGATTCGATCAACGCCGGAAAAAAATCGGCCATGATCGGATTTATCCTGGTCGCGCTCTTTATGATTTTTTATTACAAATTATCCGGCCTGATTGCCGATTTCGTCCTGTTCCTGGCCATGTTCTTCATTATGGCGGCCATGGCTTACCTGCATGCGACCCTGACTCTGCCGGGCATCGCCGGACTGGTGCTAACCATGGGAATGGCGGTGGATGCCAACGTGCTGATCTTTGAACGCATCCGCGAAGAGCTCAATTCCGGCAAGACCTCAATCGCTTCGGTCGAAAACGGATTCGGCCGAGCCTTCTGGACGATCTTCGATTCCAATATCACCACCCTGTTGACCGGTATAGTGTTATATACTTACGGCACCGGCCCCATCAAAGGGTTCGCCGTAACCCTGTCGCTGGGGATTGTCTTCTCCATGTTTGCCGCACTGGTCATCTGCAAACTGATCTTCGAAGCCATCGTCTACCGAGCCAAACCCAAAACCTTAAGCATCTAAGCCCTTAATATAGAGAAGGAGGATACCATGCAGCTTCATTTTTTCAAAGATGCCAATTATGAATTCATCCGTAACTATAAATACGCCTTGATGATGTCCGCCGGACTGATCCTGATCGGGATCGTGATGTTCATTGCGCATGGCGGTTTTAAAATGTCGATCGATTTTGCCGGCGGAACCATTGTCCAGGTCAAATTTAACCAGCCCATCGACCTGAAAACCCTGCGTTCCGATATCGGAATCCTGAATCTTTCCTCGTTGGAAATCTCCAAATTCGGAGAAGAGGATGAAGTCCTGATCCGTTTCTTCAAGGGGGAGCAGCAGCAAACCGGAACCGAAAAGATACTGAGTGACTTTTTTGCCGCCCAGTATCCCTCCAACCCGGCCGAAATCCGCCGGGTGGAAGAGGTCGGCCCCAAGATCGGGGAAGAATTAAAAGTCCAGGCGTTTTATGCCATTCTGTTTTCCTTGATCGGGATCCTGATTTACGTCACCTTCCGTTTCGAGTTCAAATTTGCCGTAGCCGCCATCATCGCCCTTTTTCATGATGTTTTTTGCACCCTGTCCATTTTCGCTCTTTTCGACAAGGAGATTTCGATTCCGGTTATCGCCGCTCTGTTGACCATCGTGGGGTATTCGATCAATGATACCATCGTGATCTTTGACCGAATCCGTGAAAATATGCGTGTCATCAGGAAGCAGAGCTATGATCGTATTTTCAATATCAGTATCAACCAGACTCTGAGCCGTACCATCATCACCTCCGGCACCACGTTGCTGGCCTGCCTGTCGCTGGTTATCTGGGGCAGCGAGGTCACCTTCGATTTCTCGTTTGCTCTGTTGTTCGGTGTTATGGTCGGTACCTATTCTTCAGTTTTTGTAGCGACACCGATCGTAGTGATGTGGCACGATTATTCGGAAAAACGGGAGCATCAACAGAAAACGGCCATAGCCGGAGCAGCCGCACGCAAATAATTCCTGTAAATAATTATTTACACTACCCAAAAGGGATTCCCATTCCGGGAATCCCTTTTTTTTGATATACACCCGGCAGGGATCATTTACTCAGACCTCGATCCCTACCAAAAGCTGACGATTTTCCCCTTGACATTTACCGCTTTTTTTTATAGTTTTCAGACTGAACGGATCAGCAGACAAACCGAGAATGTTCCAGTCATCATCATTGATCGATTTGATGATCTTATAATGAATTGAAGACTTGATTATTGGATATCGACCGGGATGTCCCGTTCGGGAAGGAGATGAAGAATGCCGGTAACAGAAAAGGATGTGGACTATATTGCCAAGCTGGCTCATTTATCGATCAAACCGGAGGAGAAAGCGCGATTTGTGGAACAGATGTCTCAGATTATCGATTATTTTGAGCAGCTGAACCGATTGGATACCAGCCGGGTTTCAGCCGGGGGAAACGTTTTGGGACTGACCAACGTCGTTCGTCCGGATCAGATGGTCCCTTCCTTTCCGGTTGAATCAATTCTGGCTAATGCCCCCGAACAGGCTGACCACTTTTTTTGTGTCCCGACCACCGTGGAAAAGAAAATCAAATGACGATCTACGGTGTCATTCCTGCCCGATTTGAAAGCACCCGGTTTCCGGGTAAAATTCTGCACCTGATTCACGGCAAGCCATTATTGGAGCATGTGATCGAACGAGTTAAGCAAGCCCGGTCGCTCCACCGGATTATTGTCGCCACCGACCATAAGGATATTTTTAATCTGGCGGTCTCACTGCACGTCAGCGCGGTCATGACTCCCTCCACCATTGCCAGTGGAACCGATCGAATCGCATTTATCCTGCCTGACCTCGAATCCATGGACGGAGCCGTCAACATTCAGGGCGATGAGCCTCTGATCGAGCCGGATCTCATCGATCAGATTGCTGCGCAACTGAGTTCCTATCCCATTGTGACGGCCGTCACCCCTTGTTCCGACGAATCGGCCTTTCGAGATCCCAACGTGGTTAAGGTCGTATCCAATCAAAATGATGAGGCCTTGTATTTCAGCCGATCCCCCATTCCATTCCACCGGGACCATCCATTTACAGGCTTCTGGAGACATATCGGGATCTACGGTTATACCCGCGACTCTCTGATCCGGTTCACCGGATTACCGATCAGCCCGTTGGAACGAGATGAAAAACTGGAGCAACTACGATTTCTGGACAACGGATTTCCCATCCGGCTGATCCGCACTGACTATCAAGGCTGGGGGATCGATACCCCCGATGATGTCACCCGACTCTCCCACCATTTACTTCCTATAACCTGAACCCGGCCGCCATCCTGGATTCCGGATTCACGCGGTCTTCCCGGAAAACGTCCATCAAAGAAGGAGATATGCCGAAGCATTCCATACGCGCCAAACTGATCGTGATCACCGGAGGAGTCATCTCATCCCTGGGAAAAGGAATTGTGGCTTCATCGCTGGGTCTTTTACTTAAATCTCGGGGCTTGAACGTTACCATGCTCAAGATGGATCCCTATATCAATGTCGATCCAGGAACCATGTCACCGTTCCAGCATGGCGAGGTTTACGTAACCGATGATGGGGCGGAGACGGATTTGGATCTGGGACATTATGAACGCTTTCTCCACCAAAGCATGAACAAGCTGAACAACATCACCAGCGGACAGGTTTATCATCACGTTATCAGCAAGGAACGCAAGGGTGAATTTCTGGGTGCAACGGTTCAGGTGGTTCCCCATATCACCAATGAGATTATTCATGCCATTTCACGTCTCAATGACGATCATGTGGGAGTCAATATCATCATCATCGAAATCGGTGGTACCATCGGCGACATCGAATCGCTGCCTTTCATCGAGGCCATGCGACAGCTTCGTCTGGAACTGGGACGAGAAAACATGATCTCCATTCATGTATCACTGATCCCCTATATCAAAGCGGCCGGCGAAATCAAAACCAAACCGACTCAACATAGCGTCAACAAACTACGTGAAATCGGAATTCAACCCGATTTCATCGTCTGCCGAACCGAAAAAAAGCTCAGTACGGCCATCAAGGAAAAGATCGGCATGTTTTGTAATGTCAGCACCGGCAATGTTATCGAATGCAAGGATGTCAGTTCCATTTACGAGGTACCCCTGGCCCTGGAAAAAGACAATTTTTCTGAAAAAGTGGTCCATTCACTCCAGATTGCCTGTCAATCACCGGAATTGGATCGATGGCACGGAATGGTGGAACGGATGATCAATCCGAAACAAAAGACAGTCAGGATTGCCCTGTGCGGCAAATACGTGCATCTGGTTGATGCTTACAAAAGCATCAACGAGGCCTTTTACCATGCCGGCGTCGATCAGCATGTCAAAGTGAGTACCCTGTTCATAGATTCCGAAAAAATGACCGATCCCGAAATGATGGAAGAGTTCGGTGAGATCGATGGCATTCTAATCCCCGGAGGATTCGGAGAACGAGGCATCGAGGGCAAGCTGAACGCCATCACCTATTGCCGGACTCATCAAATCCCTTTCCTGGGCATCTGCTTGGGCATGCAGTGCGCTGTAATCGAGTTCGCCAGGAATATCTGCGGTCTGACCGGAGCCAATTCAGTCGAGTTCAATCCCCATACCCCTCATCCGGTCATCCACTTGATGAATGACCAGCAGGTCGTTACCGAAAAAGGCGGAACCATGAGGTTGGGTGCCTATCGCTGTAAACTAAATCCGCAATCCAAGGCCTATGAAGCATATCAGAATGAGGTCATCCAGGAACGGCATCGCCATCGCTATGAGTTCAACAATGAGTATCGCGAGATCCTGGAACAAAGCGGATTAATGATCACCGGAATGAACGTCAAGCGGAACTTGGTCGAAATCATCGAGTTAAAGGATCACCCCTGGTTCGTCGGCATCCAGTTTCACCCTGAACTGAAAAGCCGGCCGCTGGATCCCCACCCTCTGTTCTGCCATTTCATCAAACATGCTAAAAAAAGGCAGTCAACCATTTGACAAGATTCACCCATGCTGGATAATTTCCAAACTTACCGACACCGCAAGAAAAAGTATACTCTCATCATCAGCATTGTATGTACCATTGTCATTTACTTTTTCATGCAGTCTGATTTTTTGCAGAATTTCGAACGCAAAACCTATGATTACCGATTACGCCTGAGGGGTAATCGGGATATTTCCGATAAGGTCGTGATCGTCTTTGTATGTAATGAAACCATGAGTTTTCTGGGTTATCCCCTGCCCCGGGATTCTTATGCCACCCTAATCAAATGCCTGAAAGAATTCGGAGCGGCCTCGGTCGGATTTGATATCGTTTTTGACCGCCCCAATTATGATCTGCAGGATCAATTCCTGGTTGATGAAACCGAACGAGCCGGTTTCGTTTTCAATCCGATCTATTTCTATCTGTCACGGGAAGAATACCAGAATACCAAGCTGGGGAATGGAGATGAAACCTCCCTGCCGGAAAAAAACCGATTCATCTTCTATGGACAGAAAACGGGATTGTACCAGGCGGTCAATGTATTGATGCCGTTCGACAGTCTTCGGAATGCCAGTAAAAGTCTGGGTCATGCCAACGTCAATCCCGATATGGACGGCATAACCCGTAGGCTGCCGCTGCTGATCGAATACAACGGCTGGATCTATTCATCCCTCTCCTTTGCTATGGCCTGCGACTATTTAGGCGCCAAAACCGACAATATCAGCATCAACTATGGAAGCGACATCGCCATCAATATCCCGGGCGATAAACCCTTTTCGATTCCCATCGATCGGCATGGCGAAATCTATATCAACTACAGCGGAGATCTGAAACGATTCAAGAATTACTCATTTCTCCAGGTACTTCAGGCCTACAAGGAGTATTACAAAACCAAGAACCCGTCATTTTTGGCCGAAATCGACCTGCGGGATTTTAAGGATAAGGTCGTACTGGTCGGTTTGACCGCAATAGGCACTCAAGATGTCCATTCCACCCCCTTGGTCAACAAAGATGCCATGATCGGAGTCCACGCCAATGTCCTGGATTCCATTCTATCCCGGAATTTCATCCACGATGCTCCGGAATGGATCAACATTCTAATCTCCTTGGCACTGGCCCTGCTGGCCGGATACACCCTTCCCCGCTTTTCATTCCGGCGCAACATTTTATATATTGCCGGAAGCTTTCTGTCGGTCAGCGCCATCATTATCGCCGCTTTCTTATGGCTGGGAATCGTGCTCGCGTTTTTTCAGCCGACCCTAAATCTGATCGCCACCGTCCTGATCATCTCGATGTACCTGATCAAGTATGAAGAACTGGAAAAGATTTACCTGGAACGGGAGAAACTGAATATCACCCGCAAGTTGTGGGATAAAGAAAGCCAGTTGCATACCATCTACGATCAACTGATGGAAAAGGAAAAAGCCTTACAGCTCTCCAAGGAGGAGATTCAGAAGACACTTGATGAATCGAGTCAGCTCAAAACCGAGTATGACGGGCAATTGAGATCGTTGGAGGAAGAACGGCAGCGCCTGTTGAGCCGCCAGACCGAGATCAGTCAGAACAAGGAATTGCTGGAATCTGAACTGATGGAGTTGACTATTGATAACGGTGAGGGAGAGAAACGAAAAAAGCCCGGTATCACCCGGGAACAACTGAAAGGTGATTATGAATTTATCAAAGGCCAGAGCGTCCGTTTGATTGAAGTCTTGGACGTGATTGACAAGGCAGCGCCCACCATGGCCAATATCATGATCACCGGTCCGACCGGTTCCGGAAAAGAGCTGATGGCTAAAGCGATACACCATAATTCTCCCCGGGTTAACGGCCCCTTCATTGCGGTTAACTGCGCGGCTATTCCCAGGGATCTGATCGAGGGAGAGCTGTTCGGATTTGAAAAAGGAGCCTTTACCGGAGCCATGAATCGTCACATCGGCAAATTTGAACAAGCCAATAACGGGACCATTTTTTTGGATGAAATCGGAGATATGAGTCTTGACACCCAGTCCAAAGTCCTGCGGGCCATCCAGGAAAAGGTCATCACCCGGATCGGCGGCAAGGAAGACATCAAGATCGATGCGCGTCTAATCACCGCCACCCATAAAAATCTAAAGGAAGAGATCGAGAAAAAGAATTTCAGAGCTGATCTCTTTTTCCGGCTGAATGTTATCCCCCTCTATCTGCCGTCACTCAGCGAACGAAAAGAGGATATTCCTCTGCTGCTGGAGTACTTTGTCGATAAATTCAAAACCGAGATGAAACTGGAAGGCAAAATCAAGATCAATACCCAAGCCATTCAGGCTTTAATTGCCTATAAATGGCCCGGCAACATCCGGGAGCTGGAAAACGTGATTGAACGCCTGTTGACGCTCAAGGGGACCGAATCGGAAATCGAACCCGATGATTTGCCGCCGGAAATCACCGGCAAATCACCCCATTTCGAGCTGGCCGATTCATTGTATGCCTATCAGACGCTAAAGGAAGCGGTAGACGAATTTGAAAAACGATATATCATCCACAAGCTGAACCAATTCAACTGGAACAAATCCAAAACCGCTGAAGTCATTCAATTAGGGCGGCGCAATCTCCATAAGAAGATCACCAAGTATAATATTGATGAATCCAAGAGCCGAATCGAAGAGATCGAATTCTGATCAGCAGCGTGCGGCTCTAAGATAATAGATGCTCAGGTTCTGCTTTCTCCAGACGCTCTCATACTTGGTCTGGATTCCCCCGTCGTCATCCCGCTCATCTTGCTGTAAATTGCGGCACACTTCTAAAATCTGGAATTGAGGATGGATATCCCGGATCGATTCCAGGCCGAATTCAAACAAGCCCGGATTATCGGTCTTGAAGTGAAAAATCCCTCCCGGGACCATGATCCGGTGATAGAAAGCAAGATAGTGAGGATGGATCAGACGGCGTTCACACTTGGAGGGTTTGGGATAGGGATCGGGAAACTGGATCCAGATCTCATCGGTGGTTTCGGATTGGATATAATCAGATAAGGATTCGACCAGGGCATGAACATAACGGACATTTTTCAGTCCCTTCAACTGGGCTTCCCCGCACGCTTTTGAGAGTCGGTCCCTTTTACGGTCGATTCCGATGAAAAGTCGTTCCGGATAGCGCTCCGCCAACTGATTGAGAAACTGCCCATTTCCGCTGCCCATCTCAAGGGTAAATCCCCCGCTCGGAAATACGAAATCCCGAATTAGGGAGGCAATTCCCTGATAATCTAAAAACCGTTCAATCCGTTTCTGTTTTCTGCGCAACGTGAATCAAGCTCCCATCTACCGATTCAGGATTTTTGGTACAGAATAATGATTTGAGAGGGGCGGAGATGGTATTCAAAATGGTCCGGCATAAAATCCAGTTCATACTCGGGAGAAATATCCCGGATCAGTTTTTTTTGTCCGAAGAGGCTATATAGACTGTTGAATTCTATGTATTGGTAGTTGTGAGAATCCTTGTTGATGATGATCAGAGCCGATTCAGACAGATCCGCAATGGTTTTCTGCAGGATCAGGACTCGATCATTGGGATTCTCCAAGCGGGTGATCGGGGTTTCATTTCTAAAAATCGGGTAATCCAACTTATAGCGATTACAGTTTCTTATATACTCGCTCAGATCCCAGCGGACCGGTTCCCAGTGCTCGGGACGAGTATGGACTACATCCAGTTTTTGGCTGAATCCATATTCAAATCCGATCGGCATCATCAGACCGGAGGAAAAGACAGCCGCGAAGGCATAACGGAGTTTGACCGTATTCAGATCGAAGCCGGTTTCAGCCGCCAATCGCGGGGTATCGTGGGATTCCATGAAACTGACGGTACGGGTGTATTTCCGATAGAGGTCATACTGCTCCAGGCACCAATTATCATAAAAATTCCAGTATTTGGAGCTGTTGAAAACAAAATCGAACCCGCTGCGGGCGATACGGACTGTTTCATCCGGGGAACATCCCAGGGTTTCGGCCAAAAAGATGGTTTTGGGGTAGCGGGATTTGACATGGGTAATCAGAAAGGCCCACAGATCGATCGGAACTTTATAGGCGGCATCACACCGGAATCCGGAGATCCCCCTGGCCGTAAAGAAGAGAATCAGGTCGAGCCAGTATTTCCAAAGGGATTCTTTTTCGGACGAAAGCTCATTATCGACTTCCACCAGATCGTTCCAGGTAATCCGTTTCTGGGTTGTATTATCCCAAGCGCCGGGATGAACCCAGTCTCCATGAGGATCTTTTTTAAACCAGGCCGGATGCTGATCCAACAAGGGAGAATCACAGGCGGTGTGATTGATGACCAGATCGAGAATCAGTTCCAATCCCAAATTCCGGGCAGTCTGAATCATAGCATCCAACTGCTGATAGCTGTCCCGAACAGCCGATGGATCAACCATCGCCGGATTGATCCGATAGAAATCCTTGATGGCATAAATACTCCCACTTTTTCCGGGCAGATGGAAGGGATTGATAAAGATGTGAGTAAATCCCATATCCCGGGCGCGTTCCAGATGGGGATTCCAGTCGGCAAAACGGCCGGCCAATGGCGGAAACAAATTATAGATGAGTAATTTTGGGGTAATCATAGCGTTTCCTTTGCCTGGAAAATTGGCATTGACAATGGCTCTTCAGAATATCATTGACTGACCTGGGGTGAAGACCGCTCAGTTGTCGGGCTTTTTCCGAGTTCAGACTACAGTCGGCTGCTCTGAGATCTGCGCTCTCACTAAGGGAAGCCGTCATAATCAATTTTTCAGATTCCGGCACGAAACGCTGAGCCATCAGCCACCCTAATTCATAGCGGGAATAGGATGAGGGCCCGGCAAAATGATAAATTCCGGATTGAAAATTCCAAATCAGCCAAGCGATAAAAGCATTCAAGTCATCGACAAACACCGGATTGCGGATCTCATCCACAAAAAATTTCACCGCCTGCCCTTCCTTTAAACGCTGGTAGGCAAAACGGAAATGTGGCGGGATGTGATTCATGCAATAAATCAGGGATGTCCGGATGATGGCGGCCTGATCGTAGGACTGAACGATCCTTTCTGCTTCCAGCTTATGCTTGCCATACTCCATCACCGGTTCGGCCACATCCTCCTCACTGTAAAAACCATTTTGACCGGAAAAGACCAGATCGGTGGATAGATGAATGAGATTGGCTCCCTTAAGGCGAGCCAACTCCATCACATTTTGGGTCCCGACAGTAATAATCCCGTCACGGTCATCCCGTTCATATGCTGTATGAATAATCACATCGATCGGATAGGCCTGCAGCATCCCCACAACCGATTCCTGCAGGGTCAGATCAAGCGGAAAAAACCGGATCCTGGAATCAAACACCGGATGCCGAAAATAATTGGCGATCACAGGAAATCCCTGACGGGACAAATAATAGGTCAGATGCCGGCCCAGATAACCGCTGCCGCCGGTAATCAGCACATGAGGGAATAGATCTTTCATTAAAAACTCTTGGCCTCATCGATCAGCATGATCGGAATATCATCCCGGATTTCATAAATCAAACGGCACTGATTACAGATCAGTTCCTGTTTGTCCGCTTCGTAAACCAGATCGCCCTTACACTTCGGACAAGCCAGAATTTCCAATAATTTCGGATCCACCATATCCAGGCTCCTTTGATAGTTAAGATAGTCCATTCGATGTCATGTATGACTCTTCCGGGATTCTAAACGGGAACGCAGTAGAATCTCCAGATCAAAAAAAAGGTTTAAATGCTGATAGTAATAATGATAGAGAATAGTCCGATCCAGAGTCGCCGGGAAATTATATCGCAGGATGGAATGAATAGTCAGCAGGCCGGGCTTGAGACGCAGATACGAAAATCGATGCGCGTCCCTAGGATCCAATCCCACCAGGCTCATTTTTCCCCTTATCACCGGAACCAGATAAGCATAATACTTGATCCATCTCAACCAGCGGCTCGAAATCCTGGAATCCGGAATCTCATACAATCGTAAAATGCTATTATACCATGTAAATTCGCGTTTGTCAAGTTTAAACTTGCATCGCATCCATAATACGATAAACGGAAAAAAACCAATGATCAGTAAAATCACACCTACCGTTACGTCGAACATCCGTTTGATTCCGGAATTGAATGAGAGCAAGGGTGGTTCAGGCCGTACATTCAAGAGCGTGGAAGAAGGAATACCATCGTCCGGGGTTCGGCCGAAAATCCAGTCGGACTGCAGAGAGATCAACCGGATTTCGACTCCCTTATTCTTGAGCGAGGTCATCAGATTGAGGAGCTGATGGTAGCTGAAAAAATCGGTACCGATCAGCAGATCGGCAATCCGGTAACGGTCAATCAGATCAGCCAGACACCGGATCTCTCCGACAATCGGAATACCATGAACCAGGCGTCCGATCGCGGCAGAATCGGAACTGATGATCCCCACCATCTCATACTCGAGATAGTAGAGATTCTGACTGGGATTGAAGAGTTCCTGCAGTTTCTCGTTATAACCGACAAAAAAGGTGCGGCGTTGGGATAGATAACCGACCCTGACATTGACAAACCTCGATACCAGGAGGCGCCAGCCGATCAGGATCAGGAAAACCAATCCCAAATCGATCAGCATCACCAGTCGGGAAAAGGCAATCAGTTTAATAAAAAAGGTAAAAAGGGTTACCAATCCGCCGGCAATGGCCGAAGCCATAATCACCCGGGGCAGAAAGAAGCGGTAGCGTCCCTGATAGACATCGAATAGATAAAATACCAGTAAATAGAATAGGCTATTGATTCCCATAATTAGGGGATAAGATCCGACGTTATCACAGGGAGGCAGGGGGATGAAACGGTCGAACCGAATGATGACGGCCAGCAGGAACGACAGATTGACCGCCGCCAGATCCATCAGCGGCACGCTGTTTCGCTTCACAATTCCCAACAGCATATTCAGCAGACCATTAACAAAAATACAGGCGATAATCAGAGGTTTCAGGTACCCGAGCCAATGGGAATGCAGATTTTTTCGGACGAAGATGACCATCGATCGATAAAATTCGATCTTGGACTTCCAGGCCGCCTGTCGGGATGATTCCCCCTTGAAATGGATGATCTGGGTGGTCGGCACATAATAGATCCGGCTGATTTTGTTCAAGCGATAACACAAATCCAGATCCTCACCGTACATAAAAAATTCCTCATCGAAATAGCCGACCCGGTCCAAAACCGATTTACGGATAAACATAAAAGAACCGGAGATTGCATCGACCGGATGAATCTGGTTTTCGTCGACATAGGTCATATTATAGGTCGAAAAGAGGCGGCTCTTGGGAAACAATCCACTTAATCCGATAATCTTGAAAAAAGCGGAGAGGGGAGAAGGAAATCCGCGTCGGCAGGCCAATTGAATGGTACCATCCGGGTTGAGAATCTTGCATCCGATCGCCCCGGCCTCAGAATTCTGATCCATAAATGACTTCATCCGGTGCAGGGTATCCTCTTCGACCAGGGTATCGGGATTCAACAACAACACATAGTCACCTTGAGCCACGGCCAACCCCTGGTTATTGGCTCGGCCGAAGCCTACGTTACTCTCATTTTTTATCAAAATCACCCGGTCCCGGAATTCCCGTTCCAGGAATTCTACACTCCCATCAGTCGAATGATTATCCACAATGATGATCTCGACCGACAGACCGGCAGTTGCATTGCGCAGAGAATAGAGGAGCTGCTCCAGATAGGATTTTACATTGTAATTGACGATTATAATGGAAATCTGAAATGATGACATTATAAAAAGGTTTCCCTAAGGGTTGACAAATCTAAATCTTTTTAAAACCACCGACCAGGCTTAGCCAGCGCAAGCGCCATACCATCCAAATGGCTTCCCACACAATATGCTTCGACATTTTGGAATTCCCGGCACACCGGTCCGTAAACACAATCGGGGTTTCCAAAATCCGGAATCCTTTTTTCCAGGTGAAGAAATGCATTTCGATCTGGAATGAATAGCCGTCAGATTTTATTTTATCCAGATTGATGGATTCCAGCACCCGTCGATTGAAACACTTGAATCCGGCGGTACTGTCATGTACCGGCAGTCCGGTGATAACCCGGGTATAGATACTGGCAAAATAGCTTAAAAGCAGCCGTTTGAGCGGCCAATTGACCACATTGACGCCCCGCACATAACGGGATCCGATTACCAGATCGGCATCCCCTTTTATTACAGGTTGAACCAGATCCGGGACATACTCGGGATTGTGGGAAAAATCACAATCCATTTCCATAATATAACGAATATCGGTATTCCGGAGAGTCCACTTGAATCCGAAGATATAGGCCGATCCCAATCCCAGCTTTCCCTGGCGGTGAAGCACATGGATCCGGGGATTGGTTTTGGCAATCTGTTCGGCGATATCCCCGGTACCGTCCGGGGAATTATCATCCACCACCAAAACATGGATTTCGAACGGAAGTTTCATTAAATGGTCGATCATCCGTTCCAGGTTTTCTTTTTCGTTATAGGTTGGTAGAACAATCATCACTTTTTCCATGATTTCATCCTTATCGAGTTAATCCTGACTGACGGACTGTTTTTTTTCTGGAACGGCGTGATCCGGCGATTTCACCGCCGATGGCGGCCAGAAACAGCGCCACTCCCAGGCTGGAGGCTATCGAGCCCCAATACACAGGTCGGGAGTGATAGGTAAACCGGATCTCATGATCCCCAGCCGGCAAAAAAAGGGCCCGGTATGTCCCATAGGCCCGATAAATCGGTACCTCGTTACCGTTAACCGTGGCTTTCCAGTAAGGAAAATAATTATCGCCGATCACCACAAATCCCGGCTTGACCAGGTGAGCCGTCAGTCCCAGTTCACGGACATCGCTCCGGCGGACTTCAACCCGTTCTCCCGGCAAGGCCGCTCCCAACGAATCGCTCTGGACGTCCTGATCGAAGTTTTCCAGATAGACTTCATCCCGGACATTGACGGGTTGCCGATTTAAAGCGGCAATCACCGACTGATAACCGGAATCCGGATCCACCCGAAAACTGGTATAGCGGTGAACAATACGATATCGCGGTATTACATCCTGGTTCTCCAGTACTACCTGGCCGGTCCGAGCGGAGTTGAATACGGGTTTGAATTTATTGAATTCGAGCATGGCCTGCAGGTATTGATTAGGAATAACCAGATACTTGACATTGGCCAGATCCAGCATCTGAAAATTGTTGCCCGGATTCATAAAATTCCGTGATTCGCGGCCCCCTCTGAACTCCCGATACCATCGCAGTTCAAAATCATGGAAACCGCCGGCATCATAGATATGATGGATGGGGAACACATTCTGAGCGTAGTGGTTAGTCAGTGAAAAAACCCGAAACAGCGACGAATCGGACTTAAAATAATCGATCACCTCGTCCCGGCGAAGATACTGCTCCGGCTCCACCACCTGAACAAAGCTATGGTTGGAACGCACCAGATCGAGGCAGATCAGGGCGCATAATGAGGCCCCCAGCAGAATTCTATTCCCTCCACGGAAAAACCGGTAAAGAATCAGACCCAATACCGCCAAGGCCAGAAGATAGAATCCGGTACCGCTCATAAAGTGATCAACGTTCTGCCGCATCACCATCATTTTTTCCTGCGACAAAGGATAATTGAATATCGACTGCCAAACCGAATAGACTCCTCCCCGGGCCAGAAAAAAAACAATTCCCAATCCGGTCAGGGTTCCCCATACGGTATAGATTATTTTGCGGAGCTTAGCGGGTATCTCATTTTCGGTGAATAGGTAATGAATCAGCCAGGCCGCCAGGGTCCACATGCTGAAGGCGAACAACGGCATACTCATGCTGGGGGCTCGCATCCGATTAATACCGGGAATGAAGGTATAACATAATTTATGAAATGGGGTATGGGCTCCCAACGCATAGAGCAGGGTGAACAGTGCGGTCAGGCTGAGGAATTTGGCCAGGGCGTAACGGCGGAAGAAAAAGATGGCGGCGATCAATCCCAACACGATCGCGATCACTCCGACATATTCGGAATTCAGTTTAAAGTAGTTACGCCCCCAATAGTATTCTGAATGATTGACAAACTGCGGAATCAACAACATCATGATTTCTTCGGGGTGAAGGGACCAGGAGGAGGCGTACTCGTAATCCACGCCGCCGGAACGGGGTGAATAGGTGCTGATATAGGTCGTGGAGGGATAGAGGATGATGCTGCCGACCATCAAGGCCAGAATAACGGCGATCAATCCTCCTGCCAACAGTTTGAATCCGGCGGACTTGGCCGCTCCGGATTGATATACGCCCCATAGTTTCATCAAAAAATAGAATCCGGCCGGAATAAAGCTGAAATAGGCCATCTGAGGGTGTCCGGTCAGGATCAGACTCCCCATCACACCGCCCATGATCAACATCCGGAAAATGGTCGGCTTTTGAAACAGGTATTCAATCGACCAAAAGAGCATCGGAATCATCATACACAGAAAGAACTTGGAATCGTGGCCCGAATAGAGCAGGGTAAAAACCGCCGACGAAAGCATGAAACCGATGCTGCCGGCCAGACTCGGCCAGAAAGCGAATTTGAGGCGGCGCAGAAAAATAAACATTCCCATGCCGCCGATAATGACAAAAATCACATAGCGCATCCCCACCGCTTTATGTAGCGGCAAGATAAACTTCAATAGCGAGGTCGGGAAAAAAGCATCCGCCGCCAGACCATCCACATAGGGAATCCCACTGATAATATAGGGCTGCCATAGCGGAAACTGACCATGCTGAAGAATGTATTCCTGATAGAGACGGGTATTGGCAAAAGCAGCAAAAGCATCGCTCCCGTAAAGATCCTGCCCGGAGAAAAGGAAGGAAGCAAAAATTCCAATGGTAATCACCAGGAAAACCAGCATAGCCCCTTTCAGACTATAAAACCAACCGGATTCGGATCGGGGAGAATGGCTTGGCACACTGATCTCTTTTTTCTTTTTTGACATGGGTTTCTCCGTGATTTAAGGGTTCCCGGGTTCCGGGTTCAACACCGATTGATAAACATCCAGGATCCCTCGGGTAATCCGGTTCCAATCGAAATACTCCATCGCAAACACTCGCCCTTGCCGGCCTAATTGCCCGGCCCATTCCGGTTTGTCATGAACGGCAAGGATGGCCTCCACCAGTGCGTCGCTCGATTTCTCAGGCACCAACAAACCGGTGTGTTGATGACGGACCACATCCGGGATACCGCCGACTCGGCCGGCAATGACCGGTTTTTCGAACATATAGGCTTCCAGCAAGACCACTCCTAGCCCTTCGGTATCGCCCTTGTGATCGATGATGGAAGGCAGGACGAAAACATGACAATTTCGATAGAACTCATTTTTCCGCTCTTCACTGATCCGGCCGTGTAAATAAATATAGGATTCGGCTCCGAGTTGGCTAATGAGATGGCGAAGATGCTCTTCCTCGCTACCACTGCCGACGATATCCAATTGAATCGGAAAATCGCGCTGAGCCAATACGGATACTGCCCGGATCAAATAATCCACTCCCTTGCGTTCGATCAGGCGACCCACAAACAAGACTCTGAACCGATCTGAGTCACGGCGGTCCGGGATAATCGATTCGGGAGGATTCATCAGGGCGGCGCCGTAAGGAATAATCACGGGATTGACCGGTAGGATCTCACGAACTGCCGCGGCCGTGAATTCAGAAATCGCGATGACCGCGGCGGCATGACGAATGAAATATCGAAGAAATAGTTTCACAAAGGGATACTGACGGGCCAATAAAAGTTCCGCCCCATAAAAATGGAGGATATAGGGTCGACCGCACAGGAAATGGGGAAGCAAAGCCGTAAAGGTTGTGGGAAACGGCCAATGGACATGCAGCAGATCGGGTTTGAGGCGCATCACCCGAAAAAAAGTGGCGCCAATACCGGCCATGATATAAAACGGAGTCACCAATTTATAGGAGAGTTTATGAATCTTATTGGGAGCGCCTTCATTATGAGTCAGATTCTCCCAGCGGCGAAAAAAGTACCGGTAACGGAATACGGGAATACGCCCGATCCGGTGTCCGGCAAGGCCCTCATACGAAGGGGCGATCACATTCAGATCGACACCGGCTTCAATCAGACGATGACAGATTTCTCTCAGCCACGGAACCTCCGTATCATGTTCGAATCGGGGAAAGGTGGTAACCAAGGCGGCAATTTTTAGCGGCATAGTCGATCATTCAGGGGATTACATTTCAGAAGCGACCCGTTTCAAATCGGCTTCCACCATAATCTGAACCAAATCCTTGAAGGTTGTCTTCGGCTCCCAACCCAGATTTTTACGAGCTTTGGTTGAATCTCCGATCAAACAGTCCACTTCTGCCGGGCGATAAAAGCGAGGCGAGATTTCAACCAGTTGTTCACCGGTTTTGGCATCAAGACCCTTTTCGTGGACGCCTTCGCCCTGCCATTCTACCGTAATTCCTACCGACATAAAGGCATACTGGATAAACTCACGGACTGTATGGGTTTCTCCGGTAGCCAAGATATAATCATCCGGTACGGGCTGTTGAAGCATCCGCCACATTCCTTCCACATACTCTTTGGCATATCCCCAGTCCCGGGAGGCATCAATATTGCCCAGCACAATCGGATCTTTACAGCCGTGCATCCGCTGGGCGATTGCATAGGTAATCTTGCGGGTTACAAAATCCATACCGCGAAATGGAGACTCATGGTTGAACAGAATGCCGTTGGATACGAACATATTGTAGGATTCACGATAATTGATTCCGATCCAGTGAGCATAGAGCTTCGATACGCCATACGGACTTCGCGGGTAAAACGGTGTGTTTTCCGTTTGAGGAGTCTGCTGGACCTTGCCGAACATCTCACTGGTGGAGGCTTGATAGAAGTGAACCTGAGGAGTCAATTGACGGAGCACCTCCAACAGGCGCAACGTTCCCAACCCATTGATGTCCGAGGTCAGAATCGGCTGATCAAAGGAAACCCCCACAAAACTCTGGGCAGCTAAATTGTAAACCTCATCGGGCTTGATACGGTCAATGACGCCGTAAATATTGGTTAATTCCAACAGGTCCATGAAAACAATCTCCACCTCACGGAAAATACCCAGTTCCTTTAGACGCCATAACGTGGTATCTCCGCTACGCCGATCCGCACCATAGACCTTATATCCTTTTTTTATAAGTAAATCAGCCAGATAAGCTCCATCCTGGCCTCGTATCCCGGTAATAATTGCGGTCTTCATTTGATCTCCTTTGTTTGGAAATAAACCGGATACCCGGTTTCATAGTGAAGAAACTTAATGAGAAAATGATCAAAAGTCAAGACATATATTGAATTGTCTTGACTTTAATCATGAATGTTAATCGTGGGTACTGGGGAACAGGGACTCGAACCCCGATACTACGGTCCAGAGCCGTATGTCCTGCCATTGGACGATTCCCCAACATCGGTTGTCTATATTTAATACATTTTCTCAAATAAGTCAAGGGGAAAATTAATCCTGGATGATTTTTAGAAATTTCCGTTTACCGCACTTAATGATGTATTCCTTATCCATCCCATTAAGCACATGATTGATATCGGTCACCCGTTCTCGGTTGACTTCGACCGCATTCTGCTCGATCAGGCGTTTGGCCTCACCGTTGGAAGCCACCAACTGGTTTTCCTTCAGAACGGTGATCAGCTTGGCCGGAAAGATTTCAGCCTGATAATGAATGAGCGGCATTTCATCCGGAAGATCCTTACTTACAAAGATCTTGTCAAATTCGGCCTCGGCTTTATCGGCTACTTCACGATCATGATAGAGAGCAACAATGGCTTTACCTAACTGACGTTTGAAAATCGAAGGGTTTTGACCCTCGGTGATCATTTTTTCGATTTTCTTGACTTCCGGCATCGGCAGATTGGTTGCCAGCTCGAAATAACGGCAGATCAGGTGATCAGGGATCGACATGACTTTTCCGAAAATCTGGTCCGGGCTCTCGTTGATCCCAATGTAGTTGTGGAGGCTTTTACTCATTTTCTCCTTGCCGTCCAGGCCTTCCAGAATCGGGACCGTCATAATGACCTGGGGTTCGAGGCCATATTCGCGTTGAATATCCCGCCCGATCAACAGATTGAAGGTTTGATCGGTTCCGCCGATTTCGACGTCAGCCTTGAGGGATACGGAATCATATCCCTGGACCATCGGATAGAGAAACTCGATAATGCTGATTGGAATTCCGTTTTTGTAGCGATTGTAGAAATCATCCCGTTCCAGCATGCGGGCAACCGTATATTTACTGCTGAGGATCAGGACATCCTCGAAGGTCATTTTAGCACACCAGCGGCTGTTGAAATCGATGATGGTTTTCTCGGGATCCAATATTTTAAAGATCTGTTTTTTGTAGGTTTCGGCATTTTTACGGACCTCGTCGGCGGTCAGTTGTTTCCGGGTTTTGCTTTTACCGGAGGGATCGCCGATCATGCCGGTAAAATCGCCGATCAGAAAAACCACCTGATGGCCCAATTCCTGAAACTGTCGAAGCTTGCGGATCGATACAGTGTGCCCGATATGGAGATCGGGAGCCGTCGGATCGAATCCCTGCTTTATAATCAACGGTTTATTTTCTCTGACGGAACGTTCCAGCTTTTTTAACAGCTCCTCTTCAGTCACCAGATCAACAATACCCCGTTTCAATATTTCCAATTGTTCTTTGGCTGCAAGCATGGCGATCAATCCTTTCTATTCTGTTCACGCACCCGGATGGATTCAGGTTCGATCCGGCGGATCCGAACCTGCGACTGATATTGATTAATAAAAAGACGAACCGGAAAAGCCTTGTGGTTTTTTATCGGGGAATCGATCAGAATTTCGGCATGCAGGTCATCGATTCCGATCGAATCAGCATACTGGGGAGGGACTTCGAGCTGGACCGAGCAATAGGCTTGTTCGGCAATGATGGTTTCACCCTTGCGGGGTTTATAAGCGCGGGCGAAATTGACCTTCACCGGCACTTTATCCCATCGGATCAGCCGGCCGGCATAGCGTTTGATTCTCAGCGACACGCAACGGGGTTCCAGCAAGATATCTCCCGATTCAAGCGGGGATACAATCCGGACCGTTTCCTCGATCTCATCTTTTCCCACCACATCAAGTGATTCGGTTTCCACCCCATTGATTCTTTTCAACAGAATATCGGAACCGCTGATTTCGCATTCGGGAGGTATAATTTGGACCGAATCTCGATTGGAGAGCCGGCTGCGAATACCGGCATGCAACCGGACCTTGACTTTTTTTTTGGTCCATTTTCCCCATTGTAGCGATAAATTCAAGGTATCCGGAAACTGGATACTCAGATTGGACAAATTGTCCAAATCCGTAAGATTGGAGGGTGATAATCGAAATCGATGGAGGGTATGGGGAGAAAGATGGGTCACATTGATACGGTATTGAACATTCCGGGCCAATTGAAGCGTCAATAGTTCTTTACCCGGACCGGAGAAACGGACCGGGATTTCATTGGGAGGAGATTCGGTCACTACGTAGCCTTCGGGCAGCGAATCGATCACCAGCGGAACGGATCGATCCAGGTCATAATGCCGATTAAGGCTGATACTGAACCACAGCAGCAGACCGCAAGCCAAAGCCGCTAATTGGACAATGGTTTTTCTGGAAAAAAACGCCTTCATGCTGATCGATCTGGATTCAAGTCAAATAGGGTTTCAGTTTTTTGCTGCGTTTGGCATGTCGCAGCCGCTTGATCGCCTTTTCTTTGATCTGACGGACTCTTTCCCGGGTCAGACCGTAGTTTTCGCCGATTTCCTCCAGCGTATAGGAACGCTCGCGGTTGATGCCATAATAGAGACTGATCACATCCCGTTCCCGCTCATCCAACTCGTACAAAACCTTTTCAATCTCCTCTTTCAGGGAATCATCCATCAGGTCTTCATCGGGTGAGGGCAGCTTGGAATCCTGGATGACATCCAACAACCGGTTTTCTTCGCCCGGGGTGAAGGGGGCTTCCAGAGAAAGATGCCGGCCGGCAATGCGCAGGGCGTCATTGACTTCCCCGGTATTGATTTCGAGTTCACGGGCTATCTCGGTCGCGTCCGGTTCGCGCCCGAATTCCTGTTGCAGATTGTTGGTCATTTTTCCAATCTTATGCAGTACTCCCACTTTATTCAAAGGCAATCGAACAATTCTGGACTGTTCTGCCAGGGCTTGCAATATGGCCTGCCTTATCCACCATACGGCATATGAAATAAACTTAAATCCGCGGGTTTCGTCAAAGCGCTTAGCCGCTTTGATCAATCCCAAATTCCCTTCATTGATCAGATCGGCTAACGACAATCCCTGGTTCTGATACTGCTTCGCCACGGCCACCACAAAACGCAAATTGGCACGAGTCAGCTTCTCCAACGCATCTTGATCTCCCCGGCGTATCCGCATCGCCAAATCCACCTCTTCGTCCGGACTCAGCAGCTCCTCTTCACCAATCTCCTTCAAATAAAGATCCAAAGAATGATCTTCACCTCGGAAAATCTTCTTGCCATAGACTGCCAATTCAAACACCTCACTTTATGGATTAGAATGGTTCCTCTTCCGAACATCTTAACCTGAGAAGATGTTTAACTCAAAATACGCAAAAGAGTTCCTAAAATAATTCAATAAACCGCCGATAGGCATCGATCCGCATCTGAATCAGATTCATATCCCTCAATATGGTGTTATTATCGGTCTCAATAATCTGATCCAGATAGCGCTGCAGTTTTACATCATCATTATCGACCAGATTCTTAAAATCCCGTAGCGCTTTTTGATGGATAATGAACCGCTGAATATATTGTGCTTTTGCATATAGCGTTTCGATATGATCGACAAAAATGCGCTCCGTCAGGGGAATATCATCCGGCAGATTCTCCAGATCCCCACCGACTGAAATAAAAGTAAAATGGCGGGAATTATAAAGGTTCAAAATAAAATCCTTAATGCTGGTCTCGAGCAGTTCCAGAAAATCGGGCCTCAAGATCCAGGCATTATAGGAATAAATGATGGAATTCAGGATAGTATAAGCCTTTTTCAGAAAATACTTGCGGTCTTCCACTGCGGCATCACGATTATTGATCTGTCGTTTCTTTTTCATAGGATTTTAATGCTCATAAAGGTGATATCATCCGACTGGACCATATCACGGGTAAAGGTTTCCAGTTCGTTGATCAGGTAGCGGTGAAGCTGATCTATGTTTGAGCCGGTCCGGCGGTTGAGAAAATCTTTCAATCGTTTATCGCCGTAAAGATTGCGCTGACTGTTTCTGCTGTCAATCACGCCATCGGTATAACAAAAGAGATGATCGCCGGACTGAATACCCAACCGGGTCGCCGCATAGGGAGTATCCTCGGAAATCCCGAGCGGAAGAAAGGATTCGGACAATGCCCGCATGCTTCCGGAACGGATCAGGTAAGGGGGATTATGACCGCAATTGATAAACTCCAAGTTCTGAAGTTTCAGGTCGACAATTCCCAGAAAAGCGGTAATAAAGAGCCCTTCTTCATTTTTATGCGCAATCAGATGGTTAGTGGTGGCCGCAATATCACTCAGACGGGAGGTCTGCTCCAGTTGGAGATGAATCGCCGCCCGTGCCGCGCTCATCATCATGGCGGCCGAGGCACCCTTACCGGCGGCATCGGCAATCAGAAAGAAATAGCGATCCTGATCGATCGGAATGTAATCATAATAGTCGCCGCTAATCTGCAAACATGGAATGTAACTGGCATAAAACCAAATCCGTTCATTTTTCAGCGGATGTTCAGGCAGTAAGCTCTGCTGGATCTGACGGGCAAACTGGATCGTTTTGTTCATCCGTTCCTGCTCCAGATCCTTAAGATGATTCTCGGAACGCTCCAGAGCCGATGCAACCAAAGCCGCAAAATGGTACAGGAGGGATAACTGATCCTCATCATAGATCCCGGACTGACGGCTTCGAATTACAATCAGGCCCCGAATCCGATGATCGATAGAGAGGGGAACCGCCATACAATCCCCTTCCGGATCATGGGTCAGGCACCCCTGATCGGTCAGTTCCTCCCGCTGCAGATAAGCCGAAAAATCGAATTCAGAACCGGAGGCGGCGCGATGCAGAAACCGGACATGACTGGAATCCATAAATTGCACAATCCATAATTCATCATACTCGACCAGGGTTTGGAGGGTTTCGGTCGACTGCCGGATGATATCACCTTGATTCAGGATCGGAGCCAGCAGTTTTCCAAAATTGTAAAGAATGGTTTTCTGACGGGCCTGCAGGGAGACTCGATTGAACAACTGGGCATTTTCCAAGGATAGGACAACCTGAACGGCAATCGATTCCAAAAGCTTAACATCCCCATCTTGAAAATCCCGTCCGCCCAGTTTGTTGATGACTTCGATCGCCCCCCGGATCTGATCCTGATATATCAATGGCACACAGAGTATTGACCGGGTAACGAATCCGGTTTTGCGGTCAATTTCAGGGTTAAAAAAGAGCGATTGGCGGACATCATTGACCACCATGGACTGCCGAGACCGAATAACCTGGCCTACAATCCCTTTATCGGAGGGTAACAGAATATGATGCAACTGTTCACCTTTGGGTCCCAAAGATATTTCGAAGGTCAGCCGATTTTTGTTCTGCTGGTACAATAACAGAGATGAAGCCTCGACCTGCATGGTTTCGGTTGTGATCTGCATTACCATGCTTAACAGGAGATTCAAATCCAGGGACGAATTCAGCAACAGGCTGATTTTCAACGGTAAACACTCATCATGATTATCCAGAAAGTGAGTGCATTGATTTACCGGTTTAGGTTCATCCATCGGATCGATCAAACTCCTCCGCACCGGGTGGAAGCGGTAATGATGGTTAACCCCAGAATATCTTGTTCAGATGATACGCGTTCAGCAGGTACGGATGGCGGGGCATAATACGTACTGTACAGCCAAAATCACCGGACTGCTCGGGACGGATGCTTCCTTCGAACCAGTAGGATCCGTCATCGAGAGTCTGCGTATTACGCATACTGACCAGTTCTCGGTATAAAAACATCCCTTTGGTATCCAACATTCCATAATACAAATCGACTTCCACCGATTCCGGAGAGATTTCACTCAAGCGGATCCTGGCTTTAACCGTAATTTCATCGGTAACTTCAAATTCGTTGCGGTCAGGGAAAACCAGCTCTTCCAGCTTGAGCTTATGCCAGTGGTTATTGATCTGATGGAGCCACTCATTGAGGGAATGGATTCCAGCCATTTCACTTTGTGTCAACAACTTCCAACAGAAAACCCCTTCGTAGTAAGCCCGTTCCAGATACTCTTCCACCATTCGATGGGAATTGAAATAGGTACACAGACTCCGCATGGAATTTTTCATATAGCGGATCCACTCGCGGGGCAGATTGCTGTTGGGATTGATATTATAGAAGAGGGGGACAATTTCATTTTCCAGTAATTGATAGATGGCGTTGCTCTCCACCCGGTCCTGGTATTCGGTATCCTGGTATTCTTCTCCGAAACCGATAGCCCAGCCGTTTTGGTTGTTATAGCCTTCATCCCACCAGCCGTCTTTGATGCTGAGGTTGAGAGCGCCGTTGGCGGCGGCCTTCATGCCGCTGGTGCCGCAGGCTTCCAGGGGACGCCGTGGATTATTCAGCCAGATATCGACCCCTTCCACCAGATAGCGGGCTACATTCATATCATAGTTTTCAATAAATACAATCTTGTTTTTGAATTCGGGCAGATTGGAGGTATGGACAATTTTCTGGATAAATTCCTTCCCGGCGCTATCCTGGGGATGGGCTTTGCCGGCAAAGATAATCTGGACCGGCCGATCCGGATCATTCAGGATTTTGGACAAACGATCCAGATCGCGGAAGATCATCACCGCACGTTTATAGGTCGCGAAGCGTCTGGCGAATCCGATAGTCAGGGCCTGGGGATTGAGAACATCCAGGGTATTTTCAAGCTGGGAATGACTGGCACCTTTTTTAATCAACTGAGCCTTTAAGCGCCGCCGTGCAAAATCGACCAACCGTTCCCGGCGCCGCTCGTGGGTTCGCCACAGTTCGGAATCCGGAATGCTATCTACCCTCAACCACACCTTTTCGTTATCCGGATCTTCGGCCCAGCGCCGCCCCAGATACCGGTCGAACAGATTGGCCATATCGGCCGAGATCCACGATGGAATATGAATTCCATTGGTAATCCCATGAATGGGAATATCGTTGAGGGGAACATCTTTCCATAATTTCTGCCACATTTTGCGGCTGACATGCTTATGAAGCTGGCTCACGCCATTGGTAAAGGCCGATAACCGAATCGCCAGAACCGTCATACAAAACTCGGCTCCGGCCTGTTCCCGGCCCAATTCCAGCAGATCATGCATCGAAATGCCAAGTTTAACGACATAATCCTTAAAGTAGGCGCTCATCAAATCCGCATGAAAGACATCATTGCCGGCCGGCACCGGGGTATGCGTCGTGAAAACATTACTGGCAGTCACCACCTGACGGGCTTCCTGAAAGTTCAGGTGAAAACGCTCCATCAGATCCCGGATTCGCTCCAGCGACGCAAAAGCCGAGTGTCCTTCATTCATATGGTAGACCACCGGTTCGATTCCCAACACCCGCAATGCAATCACACCGCCAATTCCCAACAGGATTTCCTGCCGCAGCCTCATCTCCTTATCGCCTCCATAAAGCTGGGAGGTCAACAAGCGATCATGATGATGATTCAGCTCAAAATTGGTATCCAGCATCAGCAGATCCACTTTTCCCACCTGGACCAGCCAGATGCGAACCTTGACATAGTGATCCTTTATCCACAAATCGAACATGGCCTGGGTGCCGTCATCCCGTTTAACCGGTTTGATGGGCATATTGGCAAAATCATTTTCGGTATAGACCTCCTGCTGCCATCCATCTTCATTCAGATACTGCTGGAAGTATCCCTGCTGATAAAGCAGACCGACCGCCACAATGGGCACATTCAAATCGCTGGCGGATTTCAAATGGTCACCGGATAAAACACCTAACCCGCCGGAATAAATCGGCAGGGCTTCCGTCAATCCATATTCGGCCGACAGATAGGCAATCTTGAAATCGATGGGTTTATCCAAATGGAACTGATAGGGTTTCTTGTTCTGCATATACTTGTCAAATTCAGACGAAACCCGTTCCAGATGGTTAAGGAATCCTTCATCGTCCAGACGCTCATTCAGCTTATCCTGGGAAATCAATCCCAGCAGCTTGACCGGATTATGATTGACCTTATCCCACAGATCACGATCGAGACGATGAAACAGGGCCACACAATCCGGATGCCACGTATACCAGATGTTGTAAGCTAATTTCAACAGAGCGCTTAGGCGTTCCGGAATATGAGGAACAACCTGAAATTTATGCAGAATTTTCATAACCAGTCCTTCATTATCCTTCCCTCAGTTCTTGACAAAATGGATTGAAGCGCGGTAAAAAACCCATCCGGCGTTTTTCCCGCCTCAGCAGCAGTCTTGCTATGGTTCCGGAAAATCGTTTCTTTTCGGCCGGAATGACCGGGAATAATCCCCGTATGGTACGCTTCCACCGGATCAACTCTTAAAAGAAATCGCTACGATTATCCTCGACTTTCATTTTATTGCGTAATGCCAAAAACCATTGCTGGTAGCGGATATTTCGAACCTGGGAGGTGTATTCCGCCAGCAGGGTTTCCCGATTAGCCGCAAACTCTTCGGAGGTCGGCACAACCTGATCGACAACCTGAATAAAATAATAGCGGTTATTCAGTTTGACATAGCCGCCGCACTCGTCCTTTTTCAATTTGAAGGCCAGCCCGATGAATTCGTTACCGCGTCCGATACCCGGAACCGCTTCGATGCGGCTGAAAAGCGCCGTTGTATCAACGCGAAGGGTGGGATCGAGCTCACTCAGGGAATGAATGGCGGCCAGTCGCGCCTTTAATTCGCTTGCCCGAGGTTCCAGAAAAGCCACCTTTTTTTCAACCTTGAGACGGTTCACGATGGCACTTGATACTTCCGCCAAAGGTCGGACATCTTCAGGCAGAATCTTTTCGGTATAGAAAATATACATTGCCTTATCGGATTCGAACAGCTTGGAAATCTTCCCTTGTTTGGTGGTCTGGAGAAAGAAATCCAGGCCCTCGAGGTAACCCAGTTTCGGGATGAAGAAATTATTGCGGGCAATAGGCTCCATCTCTTCAGTCTGGACGGCAAACTTGGTCATGGCCTTATCGAATGAATGATCCCGGGCATACTGAACAAACTCTTCACTCAGTTCTTTAAGGGAATCGAGAGTGCCGTGGCCGGCGGCTTCCCGGATCAGAATATGGCGGCAGCGGACCTCTTCCTTGCCGGCCACCACCCGCTTTCCTTCACCGCGAATGATATGCCATCCATGCTGGGTATGAATCGGGATATTCACTATGCCGCTGTCCAGCGTGAACGCCACATCGGTAATCTCATTGGCCATGGCCTCGCGATCAAAATATCCCAGATCACCGCCTTTTTCAGCCGTGGCCTTATCCTCGGAATAATCTACCGCCAATTTTTCAAAGTTCTCACCCTGTTTTATCCGGCCATACAACTCCTGGGCCAGCAGCGAGGCCTTTTTAATATCCTCGGTGGTAGCGGATTTAGAAAACTTAGCCACCTTGAGCACCAACTGTTCCGGTTTTTTAAAATCATCCCGATGCTCATTATAATAAGCCGCTACCGCAGCGCTGTCGACCTGAATCTGACTATCGGCCACCATTTCGGGTCCCAGGGCAATATAATTGACCTTGACCTTGGCCGTCTTGAGGTCGTAATAATTCTGCAATTCCATATCGGTCACATTGATGGTCGAAAAAAAGCGATAATAGAGTTTGTCTTCCGGAAAACTGGTGCGGAAGATGTATTCGAGCTGGTTCAGAAAACCGTCGCTCTGCGGAGAACTGATAAATCCCATATACTTTTGATAATCGAATTTCCCGTCGGTCTGGAATTCCGGAATCTGCTGGACATCCTTAGGGGGTGCAAAACGGATCAACTGAGCGATTTCATTATCGCTCACCTTGATATTGTATTTTTTGATCAGCTCATGGATCAGCATCCGGTTGATCATGGTATTCCAGGCCGTTTCCTTGACCTGTTCCATTTCGCGATCGGTGATTTCCCTATCCTTGTACTGATCTTTAAACTCGACATAGGTCTGCTGAATGGCATTATTGTAATCCAGGTAGGAAATCTTCTGGCCGTTGATTTTTCCAACATACACATTCCGTGCGCTTTTAGAGCTCAATCCGACGATATCCATGCCCCAGGAAAACACAATTGTCAATAAAAACGCGACGGCAACTACAATAATGAAGATTTTGGCCTGTTTCCTCATCTTATCAAGCATAGGGTGTGCTCCTCCTTTTTATGTTAGCTTGTCGATCATTTCAGGTCCATAAGTTGTTTTAGACAAGTTATATATTCTAAAAAATAAATCCATGTTTGGCAAGTCTTTTTTTAGGCCCGAACCATTTTTTTATGTTGACTTTCAAGGCGAAATGATATATTTTTTCAATACTAATCTATGACGAGAAAAATAATATTTGATCAGGCGGACCGGGTATACCGGTTACTGCCGTCCATCGAGGACCAATCCTTCCCTTTGACGGCCAAATTCAAGAGCCGTAAGAACCCGCTCATCGATCACACCCGGGTTAGCTCTATTCCGCAGCCGGATCGAGAGATCCGTCTATCCTTGGAGCAGATTGACACCCAGCGGCAAGAGGATCTGATCCACGACTTATTGGGTCGATGGTACCGCCGGGTATTCCAGTCGGATTTGCCCGAACCCCTTGATATCTATTACCATTCCAATATCAATCAGTTATTGACCCTGTTTTACATGGGCATGCTGGACTCGGAAGATGCTGTCGTACTGACCGATCCGGGAATGCCGGTTTACAGAAACCTGGCAACCCTCACCTCCGCCAAGATTCTCAAGATTCCGGTTCTGCCCCGCTATGACTATCTACCGAACATCAAATCCCTTCAGTCGGATTATCATACCAACACCCGCATCCTTTTTCTGAACTATCCCCATCAGCCTACCGGAGCGATTGCCGATGAGTTTTATTACCGGGAGCTGATCGAATTTGCCGAAAAGTATAATTTGCTGGTGGTGAATGAAGGGAGTCTGGTTCACTTTCTGAATCCGGATTACAGTCCGGTATCGTTTTTCAATCAAACCCGAAAGTATTCACATTTTATCGAAATCTATGGATTCGGATTACCCGGACAAGGTTTCTCTCCGGCATTCTTAATCGGACACCGGGATATTATCGCTCATCTTCGTTCCTTCTGCGCCAAGCTTTCCGGTCCTGCCGATCCGTTCACCCTCGGGCTGAGCCGGTATTGGCTGGAAAATTTTGCTGAACTGGCGGCTCCCTACCAATCCCGGATATCCGTAAACCGGGCTTTGGCCTTCGATTATCTGAACCAATGGGAATGGCCCTATCACAAACCGGCGGCCGGGCATTATCTGTGGATCAAGGTTCCTCACCGCTATTCCTCCGACGGGATCGCCCTGTCTTTGCTTAGAACCGCCAATATTCGGGTCATTCCGGGTTTCATCTTCGGCGAATACGGCGAAGGTTATATGGTTCTGAATTTACTCAAAACTCCCGAAGAATTCCAACAGACTATGGAACGAATCCGCAGCCACTGGTTTCCCCTCAGGATTACCAAAATCAAGAAAGAGAAAAAACAATGACCCAAGGCCGCATGAGCATCCATCAGATCACCTGTTACGGCTATCACGGCACTCATCCGGCCGAACGGAACCTGGGCCAGAAATACATCATCAATGTCGAACTGATCTATTCGGTCGATGCGTGTATCGCCTCCGATCAGGTCGAGGATACCATCAACTATATTGATATCTATCAACTCACCAAGCAGATTGTTGAAACCAGTCAATGTCATCTGCTGGAAAAACTGACATCCCTGGTCGCTACGACGATCTGGACCCGCTATTGCCTGAACCGATTGACCGTTTCAATCATTAAGGAAAAGCTCCCGGTCAATGCGGATATTCAGCAGGTTGAGTTTACCCTGACGCTTGAACGCTGAGATGCCCAATATTGTTTACATTTCACTGGGTTCCAATCTCCAGGATCGGGAAAAAAATCTCCACCGGGCCATTCAGATCCTGGATCACAGCTCATTCACCGTATTGATGAAGATCTCCTCACTCTATGAAACCGAACCGCTGATCGTTCGGGATCAGCCCGAGTTTCTAAACGCGGTCGCCAAGCTGAGTACATTCTTGTCCCCTCTCGGACTCCTCCACTACCTAAAAAACATTGAAAAATGGATGGGACGCAAACCGGGCATCCCCAAAGGCCCTCGCTTGATCGACCTGGATTTGCTGCTGTATAACGATATCACGCTGCAGACTCCTGAGTTGACAATTCCGCACCCCCAGATGCTTCAGCGCCGTTTTGTCCTGGTGCCGCTGCTGGAAATCGAACCCGAACTAAGCGACCCGATCGGAGGAATCCGTTTGATTGACTATCTTGAAACCACACCCCTGGAAGGAAACATCAGACTCTATCCCGCAAGGAATTCCCACCATCATCCCGTCACCCCGGATCCTGGATTATGACCCGATACAAATACATCGCGATAGAAGGCCCAATCGGGGCCGGAAAAACCACCCTGGCGCACATTCTGGCCGCCGAACTCAACGGCAAGCTGATTCTGGAAAACTATCTCCAGAATCCCTTTCTGGAAAAGTTCTACCAGGACATGCCTCATCATGCATTCAATACCCAGATTTTTTTTCTGATCAGCCGGTATCAACAGCAGATCGACAGCGTCCAGCAATTTTCTCTTTTCCATTCCTATCTGATCGCTGATTATAGTTTCCCCAAAGATCGGATATTCGCCTGCCTGACACTGACCGACAAAGAATTGACCGTCTATAGTAAGATCTATCATTCTCTGGAAAAAGATATTCTCAAACCGGATCTGATTCTCTATCTGAAAGCCTCCACCGATGTCCTGCTGCAGCGGATCATGCAGCGCGACCGGGGCATGGAACACGGCATCACATCGGACTATCTGCATTCACTCAATATGGCCTATAATCAGTTCTTCAAGCATTATGCCGCTTCCCCGGTCTATTCGATCGATACCAATTCCATCGACCTGACTCAGCCTGGTCAAGGCCGAGAATCTTTGATCCAGGCGATCATGGAGCTGCTGAATCAGAAAACCAACCTGGCCCACTATTTTCAACCCAGTCGTCCAGACTCCATTCTCAGGAAGGAGAATTGATGAAAACCATTATTGTTACCGGATCTGCCGGCTTCATCGGCTACCACCTGTCCGATCGGCTGCTCCGGGATGGATACCGGGTAATCGGAATCGACAATATCAATCATTACTACGATCCCGCTTTAAAGACCAAGCGATTGGAACGATTGGGCCGGTACCCGGAATTCGTATTTCATAAGACCGATATCACCGATTTTGAGGCCATGAAATCCATTTTTCATCAGGTCCATCCTGACCGGGTCTGTCATTTGGCTGCCCAAGCCGGAGTCCGTCATTCCCTGACCCATCCTGAAGACTATATTCACACCAATCTGACCGGATTTTTCAATGTGATTGAATTATCCAAACAGATCGGTGTCGAGAACTTCGTTTATGCCTCCTCCTCCTCGGTATACGGCAATAACCCCAGGATCCCGTTCAGTGAAAGCGATCGGGTTGACACCCCGATTTCACTCTATGCTGCAACCAAAAAATCGAACGAACTGATCGCCTATAATTACAGTCATCTCTATCAGCTTCCGACGACGGGGCTTCGCTTTTTCACGGCTTACGGTCCCTGGGGCCGGCCGGATATGGCGCTCTTCATTTTCACCCGGGCCATTCTGGCAGGCAAACCCATCCAGGTTTACAATTATGGCCGGATGAAGCGGGATTTCACTTATATTGATGACATAGTCAGCGGAATCACGGCCGCGCTGGATCACCCGTTCCCGGTCGAGGTTTTCAATCTGGGGAATCATCACCCGGTGGAGCTGACCTATTTTATCGAGCTGATCGAACAGGCGTTGGGAAAAAAAGCGATCCGGGAGTTGATGCCGCTCCAGGCCGGTGATATCAGCCAAAGCTCAGCCGACATCGAGCATGCTCGTCAGCGCCTGGGATATAATCCATCGACGCCGGTGGAAGTGGGAGTGCGTGCCTTCATTGCCTGGTACATGGAACACTATCATCCATCAAATCCATAAAGGAGGAATTATGTCCCATTGGTATTGGCTGTCGATCATCGTCATAGGCCTGATTGGACAGGGTGTAATCGCCGCTTCCCCGCGGGTCACCCCCGGAATCGATGTCTTCATCCGTCAGGCTGCTCAGGACTACAAGGGCAAAACCCTGGGACTGATCTCCAATCCGACCGGAGTGACGGCGGATCTTCAATCGGATATTGATGTCCTGGTGTCCCTGAACGATCCCAAGCTGATCAAGCTGTTCGGGCCGGAACACGGCTTACGGGGTGATGCTTACGCCGGTGATCGGGTGGATGATATGACCGATCCGGTAACCGGACTTCCGATTTACAGCCTGTATGGCAAGAATCATAAGCCGACCCGGGAAATGCTACAGGGCGTCGATGTATTACTGTATGATATTCAGGATATCGGCAGCCGCGGTTATACCTATATCTATACGATGGCGCTGGCTATGGAAGCCGCAGCCGAAAACGGAATTGAATTCGTGGTTCTGGACCGGCCATCCGCCATGCGGGCCGATATCGTAGACGGAAATATTCTGGATCCGGAATTCAAATCATTTATCGGCATGTACCCGATTGCCTATGTCTACGGGATGACTCCCGGCGAACTGGCCATGTATTTCAATCGAGAATTCAAGTTGAATGCCAAGCTGAGAGTGATCAAAATGGAGGGTTATACCCGTAATATGGATTACAGTGAAACAGGCCTGGCCTGGATTCCCCCATCCCCTCATATTCCTCGGTCGGAAAGCGCTTATTTTTGCGCCGCCACCGGCTGCATGGGAGAATTACGCACGGTTTCGGAAGGTGTGGGTTACACCCTCCCCTTTGAATTGTGCGGGGCTGAATGGATCGACGGACGAAAACTGGCCTCTACCCTGAACCAGCGGCGGCTTCCGGGCGTCATCTTCCGTCCCCTGGTCTATAAACCTTATTACGGCCCGTTCCAGGGTAAAAACTGTTCCGGAGTTCAATTAATCCTGACCTCTCGGGCGGAATTCCGTCCGTTTGTTGTCCAGATCCATTTGCTGCAAGCTATCCACCAACTTTGGCCCGATCAACCCTTCCTGGGAACACTTGAAAATGCCGGTCGAAAGGATATGTTCGAAAAGGCAGCCGGGACCGATCAGATCCGGCGGGCAATCCTGCAAAACCAGAGCGCCGAACAGATTATTGCCGCCTATACCCCGGCCCTGAACCAATTCCTGGAAACCCGCCGCCAGTATCTGCTTTATCCCTGAGAAAGAGAACCACCATGAGCTGTAAACGCAACATGATCTATATCTCCGGCCGTGTCCAGGGGGTCGGATTCCGATACTATGCCCAAAAACTGGGTAATACACTGGGCCTGAACGGGTATGTCCGCAATATGCCGGACGGCAGTTTGCTGATCGAAGCGGAAGGCAATGATAAAAATATGGAATTATTTATTGAAAGAATGCGGCGAGGTCCCCACCTGGCTTATGTCGAACAAGTACAGGTCCAGGAATCGGACTGTCAGTATGATCTGCCTGATTTTGAGGTCAGGTTCTGATCCGACATCCGGCCGTTCAAACCGGTAAGCCGGCTGCCTTCACAGCATTCCACAGATTGCGCCGCTTTTTATGCTCCTGTTTCCAGAATTCGATCAAATCATGATAGCCCTGCGGATTTAATTCATAAACTACCTGAAGCCAGTGGGCAAACTGACTATAATCGGAATGGCGGGCATCGGATGGATCAGGCACCAAGCAGGTAATATTCTGTTTCCAGCACTCCACAATCCACTCCCGGATAGCCCCGCCCGTGACCTGATTCAGCCAGGCCCGACGAACCCGATTGAGTTCGGGATCGGTCTCCGATGGCAGGATAATATAGGAAAACAGATTGGGGTATTGGGTACCAAGCGATTGTAATTCGCCAATATCCTGAGTCAGACAATAGACCAGCGGATAGTTTTTTTTAAATGATTCGGGATTACGGGCCAATCCATTCAGCCATGACTCAAGTTTGGTCATAAATCCCTTCGAATCGCCAGTCTGATCCACCCTAAAATCGATCAGCCACTGAATCCAGGTATTGGATACATCCTGCCCCGGCTCGAGCAAGGTGATCAAACTCTTTTTTACAATATAATGCTTCCAGGCCTTGAACAAATGGAGAATAGTCTTCTGAACCGCTCCCGTGCCATATCGGTGAAAGGCATCCGCTACCGCATCCCAGTCGAAGGGGAATTGGTAGAGGCACAAATGGAACTCCAGTATGGTTTGCCGATCGGTTTTATCCAGTTTACAGGTAATATCGATCCAGTCCTTCAATAATTGGATAATATCCAGATCCGGTTCGGGCTGAGTAAAATAATCGATCAGTAATCCCTTTTCAAGCTGCCAGGGTTTGGCCTTCTCACGATGAAAAAGAGCAAAGGTATGTTCGATCAGTTTTTCCGCTTCCTGGTATTCCTTTTTTTTCAGATGGAACTCGACCAGCGGAATTGCGTAGTGCCAGTCCTCCGGAAGCAAAGCCCGGCAGTTTTCCAGATATTTTTCAGGATTATAGGATTCCGACAACGCATGATAGATCTTTTTCCATTTGGTGATCACCGAATCAGATTTTCGTTCAGCGGATTGATGAATCTGACGGCTCAGGTGTTCGAACACGCTCCGCTGGATCGGATCAGGCAGTTTAAGAAAATAATCACAGTACGCCGGTTCATCCAATTCAATAACCTGCATCGATCGCTCGATTTCCAGGATCCGATCGAAGAAAACGGTTTCGGGTTGTGTTTTATTGAGAGACGCCAGCCATTCCCATTTTAGGAAGCACTGGGTGACAGCACGGCCCAATCGGCATTTTTCGTTATCGGATTCCATCCATTCCGGATACTCATAGATCCCGGTCTCGATTTCATTTAGTTTATCCTCATAAATCCCTTCATCCGATAGTCCGGTCGGAAAAATCTGATCCAACAACGGCAGCATCCGATCGGCCACATGATCCAGATCCCGGGAGAATCGTTCTCCATCAAAGGTAGAACACTCCCATTCCCGCTTCTGGCATGCGTACTCCCCCTCATCGTCTCCCAATTCGGCCACCAAGGCATCCCACTCCTGCCACAACGCATTCCATTCCTCCGGTAACGATCGACGGGCTGTCGGCGGCTGGATTTTCCCTTTATCCTGCGTCTTCCAGTACTTTTTAACCAGGGCCAGAGCATCCCCGTGGTCCGCTTCCAGCAGATCAGTCAGGAGCTGCCGGTCCAATTGATTGAAAATCAAGGTTAAAAGATCGCCAAGCTGCGGCTCGGATAATTTATCAATCAGTATTTTCCCGATAGGCATCGATTTCATAACGGCTCTCCATTTTACGGCTTGATTTCTTTTTCAATTCCAGCCTTTTCGCCTGTAATATAATACATTTCTTATCACAAGTCAATCAATTTTTACTCCAATTGGGAACATGAAATGCATTCAATCATAATTTAGAGCTTGACAGATCTTTTTTTTTTATTTAGTTTATCATTACCCTTAACCGGACCAGGAGATCCCAATGACACGTTACCCCCTTCGATACAGTCTGATCATGTTTCTCTGTCTAACCGGCCTTTATTGCGAAAAGGCCAAAACATCCACCCAGCAGGATGACATCGATACAGACCGAATCACCATCGAATTGACGGCCAATCCGGATACACTCAAAATCGGCACCATCAAGGCATCGACCATCTGGGCCAAAGTAACCGAGGATCAGGCCCTGGCCGCCGATTCAACCCTGGTCAGCTTTTCGTCCAGCCTGGGGTCCATTACCGAATCCAGTATCACCCTCCAGGGCCGGGCCACGGCAACTCTCCAAAATTCCGATACGACCACCACCGGATTATGCCGGGTCATCGGAATCGTTAAAAATGTCGAAGATACCATCTATATTCTTTTCAAGAAGTGATTTTTTCCGAATACCCCTGCAGTTTTTTCCCATTTCCATCCCCTATCGATCCGGATTCAGCCGGATCACAATTCCCCCTCTTCATCATAATTTGAATTTCGGTTTTATCATGATCGACCAACAGCGTTGATGAGTCATGATCGGTTTTAAACGATAAGGCCGAACGATCCTTAGACAGCATGATAAATAGTCAGACAAATAAAAAAAACCCTGACTCGCAGGGCATAGTTCTTTGCAGGATTGTTCAAGGTGAATAGCGGGGGCAGGATTCGAACCTGCGGCCTTTGGGTTATGAGCCCAACGAGCTACCAGACTGCTCCACCCCGCATCGGTTAATTCCAATATACAACCGTTTTATCATAAAGTCAATAGCTTTTTTGTTTATATCTTGCTTTTCTTGGTTAATTTTTAGGTTGACAATCCGATTATTCCGCCTTATATTTCGATAACGTATGGCAATCAACCATCCGATAATCCGATTTGATATTCAGATCCCTCTGCGCAGTATGATGATAACCGGCCGGGGAATCTGAAGCGCATTGTAACGCAAGGAGAAGCAAATGAAAAAACTGGTGTTGGTATTAGCGGTGGTGGTGGTGTTGGTTTTAGTTGTCGGGGGATGTTTTATCGGGGACTATAACAAGGCCGCCGTCATGGAAGAAAAAGTCAAAAAAAGCTGGGGGAATGTGGAGAATGCACTACAACGCCGCTATGACCTGATTCCCAATCTGGTGGAGACCGTCAAAGGGTATGCCACGCATGAGAAAGAAATTTTTGAAGCCCTGGCGGAAGCCCGTAAGGGGTATTTTTCAGCCCAGACCCCGAATGAAAAGATGGCAGCTTCACAGGGTATGGAAAGTGCCCTTTCCCGATTATTGCTGCTGACGGAAAATTATCCCAATCTGAAAGCCAATGAATCATTTCTCAAACTACAGGACGAGCTGGCCGGGACCGAAAACCGGATCAGCGTGGAACGGAACCGCTATAATGAATCGGTGGAGGAATTCAGGGGGTACGCCCGTTCCCTGGTAGGATCGATTTTCGTTAAGATTCGCGGTATCGATTATACCCAGTATGATTATTTCAAAGCTCAGGAAGCCGCCCAAACGGCTCCTAAAGTCCAATTCTGACCGGGATAGGGGGTATTCATGAAGCGTACACCCTTGATAGGACCTCATGATCTGGATCGGATCACGGAAGCGACCCGGATTGCGGAGAAAACGACCGCCGGGGAGATTGTAACCATCATCACGCCGC
>JAGOEH010000109.1 GCA_017997825.1 Candidatus Delongbacteria bacterium
GGGCGTTTTTGAAGATGTAGGAGCTGGTACGATATAACGGTACGGCCCGGGAGAGAGTGGTCGGATCGACCTGGTACCCGCTGTGCAGGGCGATGGTTTCGAATTTCATGACAGATTCTCCTCGAATTAAAGATTATCGAACAACCAGGTGCTCAGGTAGCGTTCGCCGGTATCGCACATCACGGTGACAATATTTTTTCCCTGGGCTTCGGGGCGTTGGGCAATTTGGGCGGAGGCCCACAAGTTGGCCCCGGCCGAGATCCCGATCAGCAGACCATCGGTTTTGGCCACCTTTCGGGCGGCCGAGCCGGCCTCTTCATCCCCGACCCGGATGATCTCATCGATCAGGGATCGATCCAGCACCGCCGGCACAAACCCGGCTCCGATGCCCTGAATCCGGTGAGAACCGGGACTCCCGCCGGAGAGTACCGGGGATGATGCCGGTTCGACTGCCACGATCCGGATATCGGGATTCCTGGATTTTAATACCGATCCCACCCCGGTCAGGGTGCCGCCGGTACCCACCCCGGCCACAAAATAATCGATCCGGCCATCCAGATCCCGCCAGATCTCCTCGGCGGTCGTTCGGCGATGGGCTTCCGGATTGGCCGGGTTTTCGAACTGCTGGGGCATATAGGCTCCCGGAATTTGTGCGACCAGGTCGCGCGCCCCGGCAATGGCTCCCGACATCCCCTGGTCGGCCGGAGTCAGCACCAGTTCGGCTCCCAGAATGGCCAGCAGCTTTCTCCGCTCAATACTCATCGATTCGGGCATGGTCAGGATGATCCGATACCCTTTGACCGCCGCCACAAAGGCCAACCCGATCCCGGTATTACCGCTGGTCGGTTCGACGATCACACTGCCCGGTTTCAGTAATCCCCGCTTCTCAGCCGATTCCACCATCGCTAGGGCAATCCGGTCCTTGACGCTGGATTGCGGATTGAACATCTCCAATTTTAGGTAGAGGGAGGCCTTAAGATCGGCGGCAAACCGATCCAGTTTCAGTAATGGCGTATTCCCGATCAGTTCGGTCATCTGATGAACGATGCTCATGGTCGACTCCTTTTTTATCGATGATGGTCAGATCGAATAATCCGGGACAGGGTGATCATGATGGATACGATGATAGCGGTCCAGAAGCTGCTGAAGGCTTTGATTCCGCATCAGGCTGCCGATCGAATCGGACAGCTCGGCCCAGTATCCCTGCATGGGGCAGATGGCGGAGCGTGCGCAGCTCTGGGCATGATCGGTACATTCCACCAGCCGGACAGGGCCTTCCAGGATTTCGAATACCTCCAGCAGAGCGATATCGGCCGGATGCCGGCTCAGACTGTATCCTCCGTGAGCCCCCCGTTTGACCTGGATAAAGGTGGCGTTACGTAGTTGGAGCATGATCTGTTCCAGATATTTGCGGGGAATCTGTTCCTGTTCGGCTATCTCATGGAGTTGGACCGGTGGCTGTCCGTAAAGGCGGGCCAGGTGGATCAGGAAACGGAATCCGTAACGGGTACGAGTGGAAATTTTCATGGTTAAGCCTCGGGGTTGCCGCCGATCCGGTTAAGATCATAAGGGGTTTCCTGGTAAACATAGTAGTTGAGCCAGTTGGAAAAGAGGAGGTGAGCATGACTGCGCCAGAGATTGTCAGGCCGCCGGCCGGGATCGTCAGCCGGGAAATAATTCAGGGGGATTTCGATCGGCAGATCGCGCTGCACATCCCGCTGGTACTCCGTTTGCAGGGTATTCCAATCGTATTCGGGATGACCGGTCACAAAGATTTCGTGCCCTGACCGGGAGGTGACAAGGTAGACCCCGGCCTGATCGGATTCGGCCGCGATCTCCAGGCCGGGAATGGGCTCGATATCCGACCGCCGGATTTCGGTATGGCGGGAATGGGGGGCCAAGAAGCAATCATCGAATCCCCGCATCAGAATCATGTCCGGTTTCAGCAGCCGGTGGTTGAAGATTCCGAACATCTTTTGCGGCAGGGGATACTTGGGAATCCCATAGTGATAATAGAGACCGGCCTGGGCTCCCCAGCAGATGAACAGGGTTGAGGTGACATGAGTCCGCTGCCAGTCCAGGATTTCGGTCAATTCCGGCCAGTAATCCACCGATTCAAACGGGAGCTGTTCTACCGGCGCTCCGGTAATGATCATGCCGTCGAAATTCCGGGTTTTGATGGCGTCGAATGTCCGGTAGAAGGCTTCGAGGTAATCCTGATCGGTATTCCGGGTCACATGGCTGGCCATCCTCACCAGGGTCAATTCGATCTGGAGCGGGGTATTGCTGAGCAGGCGCAGCAATTGGGTCTCGGTGGTCACCTTGGTCGGCATCAGGTTCAGAACGGCGATCTGCAAGGATCGGATATCCTGGTGAACGGCTCGTTCCTGGCTCATCAGGAAGATATTTTCTCTGGCCAGCAGCTCGATGGCCGGCAGGGAAACAGGGACATTAATCGGCATAGGGTCAAGCTCCTTGTTAAATCATATTAATTCTATATGAATTATAGAATATTTACCTGGCTTGTCAAGCCAAAATTTCTGCGGCCGATAAAAAGTGATCCGATCGGGGGCCTGGCCTGAGGCGTAATTCTGAAAAAGGAGAATGATTCTTATTGACCGGCCGATGCCGTTAAGTTGAAGGCGGGTTGTACCAATTGAATTATCGAGTATGGTATTATAGTGAATTATAGCTGAATTGAAACTGATCCGCTAAGGGCATGAAATTCAAATTTAATGTTGACATTGGGACCATTGATGATTATGATTAATAGAGTCAATCTCCGATCGGTTTCCCAATCAGATTCAGGGATAGATAAAGGGGAATAATGGCGGATTATTCCCGGAAACCGGGTGTTTTACTCCACCATAATGAGGTATTATGAAAGAAACCATTCGATTTGATCAGGTGGCCGATATCTACGATTCCTATGTCAAATCGGATTTTGACATCCCATTTTTCTTCAATGAGACGGAGCGGTTTGAAGGGGAAATCCTGGAATTGATGTGCGGCACGGGACGGGTATCGATTCCGTTACTTGAATCCGGAAGACGGATGACCTGTGTTGATTATTCGAATGGAATGCTGGATCGGTTCGGGCAAAAAATAAAAGACAAGCCTTACCCGGTCAGTCTGATTCAAATGGATGTCACCCGGCTGGATCTGAATAGAAAATATGGAATGATCCTGCTGCCGTTTCATTCGATGACCGAGATCCTGTCGACCGATCTTCAGATTAAAGCCCTGCAATCGATTTCGTACCACCTGGAGAAAGACGGGATTTTTATTTTGACCCTTCAGAATCCCATAATTCGCCTTAAGCTGGCGGACGGGATAACCAGGATCATGGGGAGATTTCCGATTGACCGGGACCGGCAGATGATTATTTCATCCATGAATCAGTACAATGAATCGGACCGGATCGTTTCAGGCTATCAGTTCTATGAGATCTATGATTCGTCCAATGCTTTGATCGAGAAACGATTTCTGGAGATCAATTTCAAGCCGATCACCGATTCCGAATTGAGGGATATGGTTAAGACCACCGGATTGGAGATAGTAGACATGTTCGGTGATTATTTCTATGGGCGTTTCGATGAGGCGAGCAGCAACTTCATGATCTATAAACTGACAAAAGAATAAGGACTAAGGTAATTTCATGGTGGATTGCCTGTGGACGGTGTCATCTCATTGAGTAATCATACAATTGATTGTTGTCGGAAAGGTTTTGAAGAAGCCTGTTCATATTGTGTTTTTCATTGGTTGAGTGAGTTTGTATCAAGTGATGGAACAAGCAACACAAACAGGAGATGGTGTTTATGAGTCTTCGAAGAACAACCCTCTTGACTCTGATCGGTGTAGGATACACCGTAGCGCACAAGATTGCGCTTGGAATATTTCCCGTATTGCGGATATCGCCGATGGGACAGAGACTTATGCCGATCCTGTGGTTGATATCGACACTCACGTTGATACTTTTTGCATTTCAGTTTTTGCAGGAATTATCCCCCCGGAATAAGGGATTGAGATATTCTCTGGTTTCGATTATTATTTTTACGGGTCTGGTCATTCTTTCACATCTTCCTTTACCATTGATGGCTGAAAGAGGGCTTACCTATCGACTGGTCTTCGGGCTATCTGTTTTATGTAACGCGATGGCGATTATGATCTTTTTGATATCGTTCAAGAGGCTTGTCGCCAGGAATTCTCCATTATATATCCCGGTACGTGGATTTATCTGGGGAATAGGGGGGATGATCACTCTGCGGTTGGTATCTATGATTTACTTCTTGATCTACCTTTGGTCGGGTAGGGAATTGGATCCGACGATATTTATGAAACCACTGAGTACCCTAGTATTTCTGTTGACGTATGGAATGATGATCTGGAAAAGTTCCAGGTCCGGTTTTGGCGGCTGGATAGCTATAACGAGTTTATGGATAGGTAAGGTTTTATACGCTGTCTGACCAGTGGTTCAAACGAACATCATTAAGTCGTTATGGTTAATATAATTAGTGAGATAAAATGACTGTTGTTGAGAGAGTTTGCTCCGTTTACTCTAAGGATCACCAATAATGGCAGGGTTAATAATTATTCTTCATTCAAGGAGATCCCGAATGGGTTATTCAATGAAACGATGGCCGACTTCCATTTCTTTGAGACGGTTTCATTGTTTATGAAATTCAATATCATTTTCGATTATTTCAACAATAAGATCTATATTGAACCGAATGAGAATTTTAATGAGCCGCTTGAATGACAGCCAGTCGTGTTAGGTAAAGTTTGGTAGGGAATATGAGGAGGATAATGATTTTCGAAGGCTCGAGTCGGTAAAAGCAATCGAAAACTGATCGGGAATCGCAATCTAATCCTGCATGATTATCTGCCGTTAATCGTCAATAACCATAAAGAAAAGACAGGACAATGAAAAATTCAATTTCGATCAGCCTTATTCTGATCATCCTGCTGATTTCATGTACAGTTAAGAATCCAAATACCCGGTATGAAGCCGAAATTGTGCATGGTCTGAACAATTTGGAATCGGAATATGAAGCAATCTGCAAACAGGCAGGAATGGAAGTTTGGGAGTATTATTCCGATCCCGGTAAAAAATCAATGACCAAGTATAAAGAACGGTTTTCCGGCTTTTTTATGAATGATTCGACTATCAGGAATATTAACAACTGGAATTCAAAAATCAGTGAGATTTCGAATGATACTTTAATCCGGAGACTGGAATTATGGAAGAGTATCATTACCTGTGCCCAAGTCGATTTCAATCCTGAGATTATTGACCTGCAGAACATCCTGGAAGCGCAATTGTCGAATTATCCATCCGATGATATTTCAGATGATGAACTTGAAAAATCAATCATAAACTTGATTCGTCTGAGAAATGACAAATCAAAGGATTTGGGCTACGGTAACTATGCCTATATGGTTCTGCAGAATACGGGTAATGATACCATCTGGTTTGAGAATTTGATTTTGAGGATAGATTCCGCTTCTTGCGGGAAATATGACAAATTTATCCAAGATCATTTTCCGGACAGTTCCCAAATAGAGTATGGAGATTTAGTGAAATATATCATTCAATCCTATACGATCAATGATAATCCGGTGATTGAGGACAGTCAAAAGAAGGGGTTAATCCATGAAACGCTTTTAAATATAGGAATTGAAGTCGACAGCCTGCCGATTCAATTTGAAATAGCCAAACTGCCGCCGGGAATCGGGGGATTCGGTAACTGCATTGACATTCCGAATGATTTCAGAGCTGTAGCCATGGAAGAATTAAGCTTTTATTATCTACTGCACGAGATCGGTCATGGACTGCATTGGACCGGTGTCGCCGTAAATTATCCGGTGTTGAAAGGTTATGAATGGTGCACGGGAAATCTGTCCGATATTTATAGTGAATCCATGGCTGAAGTTATAGCAAAATTTTCCCATAATAGAACCTGGCTGAAACAAAAAGGTTTTAATGAGACCTATATCGACAGCATTCAAAATAGTCGGAAAGCGATATTTCCCTTGCATCTGAGGCTCGGGTTAATTAATATGCTGTTTGAAATTGAATTATACCGGCATCCCGAAAAGGAGCCTGCGATAGTCAAAAGAGAGTTATATCAGAAGTATCTTAGGGTTGATAAGGATTTTTCGAAAAAGCCGAACCTGATTCGATTGCCTTATGTTTCATATCCCATATATGAACAAAATTATTTAATGGCGGATATTGTTTCCTGGCAGATTCATGAATACTTGAGCCGTGAGTATGGTGAGGATTACGTGATGAATCCAAGAGTCGGAGAATTTCTGAAAGAAAAATTATGGAAAGATGGAGAACTCTATCCATGGCAGGTAAGAATCCAAAAAGCTATCGGCAAAGAACTGGATTTAAAAGGTTATTTGAATGATTTTATGGAATAACGCCATGGAGTATGCAGTATGGTCATAAAGCCGTGACAGAATGAATTCTATCGTTTCAACTCATGAAAAGTTATTATGAACAATTACGAAAGAGTTATAAAACCTTCAACCGATGAGACCGCCAAGCATCAGCGGCGATAGAAAGACCTGAAATGAAAGAGCTCGAGCAAATCCATTTTGAAAGCCGACAATCGTTTCGTGATTGGCTGGAAAAGAATCATACCACTAGTGCCGGCATTTGGATGGTATACTTTAAAAAACACACCGATGTTGGATGTATAGAGTACAATGAAGCCCTGGAAGAAGCTCTCTGTTTCGGCTGGATTGACAGTATTATTAAAAAGGTGGATGATGACCGGTATCTGCGAAAATTCACGCCGCGGACGAATACCGCCAAATGGTCGGACTTGAACAAGAGAATGGTGGTTTCGCTGATTGAAAAAGGCCGAATGACTGAGGCCGGGCTTCAGAAAATTGATATCTACCTGAAAACCGGAAGGGTGGATTGGGATAAGAAAAGCGTGAAAGATGCTAGTAAGGTAAAGGAGCTAGATATTCCGGATTATATTTTGAAAGCCTTTGGAGAAAATGAACCGGCATTGGAGAATTTCACCAAGCTGGCTCCGACCTACAGGCGGCATTATGTATTGTGGATCACGAGTGCCAAACGGGAAGAGACGATCCGGAATCGAGTGGAGGAAGCCATTCGGTTACTGAAAGAAAATAAAAAACTGGGATTGAAATGAACAGGTTATCGGCATCTAGGACCGGTTATTGATAGGGAAGGGATTCTGCCTGAATTAATCTTTCATCCGAAGGGTATTTTACTATGGTAGGTGACATTGAGCAGCCGGATTATCGTTTCCGGATCAATTCGATAATTTTGTAGCTGATTTTTTGTAATCTTTATGGCTGTCGATTTTGAGGTTATTTCAACGTTCCAAAGTGTAAGCCATCTTGGCCATATACCACCATCTATCAATCCTTTGGACTTTATTCTTTACTATTGACAATCCATTGATGTATGATTATAATCGAATCAGTAATTCCAGTTTAATTCCCGAGGGGGAGTTTGATGATACAAAAAAAATATGAACGATGTTTATATCCGTCTCGATTAGCAGAGTATAAGCAATACCTATATCCAACCGTTATATGAAATAGCGCACTGAAGAACTAAAGACAATGAATAAAAACGAAATTAGACCCTCATGTCAAGAAACCTGCCATCCATGGTAGGTTAAAGGAAAGGAATGAAAAAGAAACAAGTAATATTCGTGGGTGCCTGAGCATCGAAAGCTGATGGTGAACCGCCACAAAACGAATTGTTTAAATCACTTTATTGGTAAATCAAAAACAGTTTGCACCGATGAAAAAAACAGGTATAATCGTTTCTTCGGGAATTTCGTAAACTATACCAATAATTCTTTTGAAGATTTTATGAGCAACCCGGAACCGTTTTTATAAGGATATAAAAGTTAAATGCTGAGCGAACAACTAAAAGATTTAGAACAAACCCTGTGGCAGACCGCCGATACACTGCGGGCCAATTCAGACCTCAAATCAACCGAGTATTCCACTCCGGTCCTGGGGCTGATATTTCTGAAATTTGCAGATAACAAATACAGCTCTTTCGAAGAAGAGATTCTTTCTGAGTTTGAAAAACTAAAAGGCTCACGTCGTGAGCGAAAGATTGAGGAAATCGCCCTTGAAAAGTGTGGATTTTATCTGGCACCCAAAGCGCGTTATGATTATCTCCTAAACCTGCCGGAAGAAGAGGATATCGCCAAAGCCATTAAAGATGCCATGGCAAGTATTGAAGAATACAAACCGGAGCTTAAAGGAATACTGCCGCAGGATGAATATTTCAAACTGGTTCGTAAGAAAGAGTTTCGGGATTTACCAAAACGGTTATTGAAAAACTTTGCGGATATCCCCAAAGATGCCACCGGTGACATGTTCGGTCAGATTTACGAGTATTTTCTGGGGAATTTTGCCATGGCCGAAGGTCAGGGCGGTGGTGAGTTCTTTACACCCCGCAGTGTAGTGCGGCTGATGGTGGAAATTATAGAACCTCACAACGGTACTGTTTTTGACCCAGCCTGCGGTTCCGGTGGAATGTTTGTGCAATCGGCTCATTTTATAGAAGAACGGCGGAAGGCTGGTAAAACAAGTGATGATACAAGTCTGTATGTATACGGACAGGAAAAGACTCTGGATACGGTAAAACTGGCCAAGATGAACCTCGCGGTAAATGGACTTCGCGGTGAAATACATCAGGCTATTTCTTACTACGAAGATCCGGTGGATGCCTTTGAGAAGTTTGATTATGTATTGGCCAATCCGCCTTTTAATGTGGATGATGTGAGCCTTGCCAAAGTGGAACAGGATCGTCGCTTTAATACCTATGGTATCCCCCGCAACAAGACAAAAAATAAAAGCAAGGGCGAAGAGACCTGCCCCAATGGCAATTATCTCTGGATCAATCTCTTTGCTACCTCTCTCAAGAAAACCGGACGCGCCGGCCTTGTTATGGCCAACTCAGCCAGCGATGCGCGTCACAGCGAAGCGGATATTCGCCGGAAGCTGATCGAATCCAATCTGATCTACTGTATGCTGACCCTACCCTCAAACATGTTTTATACGGTTACCCTTCCGGCGACACTCTGGTTTTTTGATAAAGCCAAGACCGACAGCCGTATACTCTTTATCGATGCCCGCAATATCTTTACCCAGATCGACCGGGCACACCGGGAATTTTCGGCGGAACAGATACAGAACATCGCTGTGATTTCCCGACTGCACAGGGGTGACCGCCAGGCCTTTGTTGATTTGGTACATAGCTACTTTGAACAGGGCTATGAAAAACTCAAAGCCAACCGAGACAATCTGAAAACTGTTTCTGAGAAAGTAACCAAACTGCTTAAAGAATACGGTGTACAAGATGTACCCGATTTTTCACCGCTTATTGAGAGCGGAAAGACATTGATTGGCGCATGGGAGAAATGTGACCCGCACAGTGATATTGCCATAGAAAACAAGTCTCAGAAAGCAATGGCTGAAAAAACACTGCCCTTTTTTGAAAAACTCCACGAACTCTTAAAAATTGTCGATCGTGATGTCCGTACTATCGAGAAAGAGAACAACCGTGCCAAAGATATCCGCCTGCTTAAAACCGAACTGGAAGAACTGCACCGGGAAGTCAAAGACACGGAATACTTTTTTGCTCATATTCTATGGCTGCAGGAACGCTTTCCTGAAGCCCGGTATGAAGATGTAACCGGCCTGTGTAAACTGGCAACGCTGGACGAAGTCAAAGAACAGGAATACTCCCTCAACCCCGGCCGTTATGTGGGTGTGGTGATTGAAGAGGACGGTAAGACCGAAGAGGAGTTTATCGCCGAAATTGTGGGTCTCAATGATGAGCTGGAAGCCCTGAATAAAGAGGCCCGCATGCTGGAGAGTGTGATAGCACAGAATATTGCGGCGATTGCGGGGGAAGAATGAAATCTGTAAAAAGACCTGTCATTTTTATTTCATCAACCGTGTATGGCATTGAAGAACTATTGGAGCGTATCTATACACTGTTAACAGGTTTCGGGTATGTGG
>JAGOEH010000110.1 GCA_017997825.1 Candidatus Delongbacteria bacterium
GGCAAGGCTTTAAAACCCGAAAAAATCTGATAACCGCCCTGGCCTGCTATGTCAGAGCCTATCGGCTGGGATCCCCCAAAGCGGCCGAGGTGTTGGTGACCCTGTTGGATGATGCCTCCATCTATGACAGTCTTCAACTCGGAATACGCAAAAGCAATCCCGAAGCCATGTTTGTCCGGGCCGCCATGTCTGCACTCGGTTTTGACTATCGGTTGACCCAGAACCAGGCCATGGATCTGCTCTTGAAAGCAGTGGAAAAAAAATACCCGGCCGCCGCGATCGAAGCCGGGTTGTGCTACTATACCGGAACCCTGGTTAAAAAAGATAAGGCCAAAGCCCATGAATTCTGGAAACGGGCCGCTCAATTCGGTGATCGGGAAGGCTTGATCCGGATCGCTTTCACGACAATTCTGGAGGACAGCAACCAAACCCACTCCCATCGTGATGATATCCAGACGCTCCATCTGGCCGCCGAACAGGGATCGGTACTGGCCCAGGCCTCATTGGCCTATTGCTATCGCAACGGAATCGGAATCGTACAGAATAAGGGACGTGCCGCCGGCTTGTACTGGAGTGCCGCTCAACGGGGCAATGACGCCGCTTACCAATCTCTTAAATCCATGATCGATGAAATCCGGCCCGCCGATCCCGAATTCCTGATGCCGGAATAGTCATTCCAAAAAAGGATATCGCCCATGCCTACCAGTTTTCCCAATCAGATCTCAACCATTATCGGAATCATCCTGAGACTGGCTCCCGATTCCATCCTGGATATCGGCCCCGGATATGGCAAATACGGATTCCTGTCACGTGAATATCTGGAAAATTGGTTTGGATCAGGTAAACTCTATCAATTCACCCATCGAATCGACGCCATCGAATTCTACCAGGATTATATCTCACCGGTTCATCAATTTGCCTATGATCATCTCTATATCGGCGATGCGGCTGAAAAGATCCAAGAGCTGACTCATCATTATTCACTTTCCATCATGATCGATATTATCGAGCATTTCACCTTAGAGGATGGACATGCTATCATAAAAAACCTTCTCTCCCATAGCGATAATCTGATCGTTTCCACCCCTAAAAATTTTATCGTTCAGGATGCTATTTATGGAAATGCAAAAGAAACTCATCGATCATGGTGGAGTAAAAAAGAATTTTTGAAGATCGGTCGGGGTTTATACTTTTATGATGATGATAATTTGATTTGGTTATACGGCAAACAGCTCGATTCAGTGATTCCATTTCATCGTCATCAATGGCTGAAACACTATCTTCCAATCAGTTACCAGATCTACAGAAATCTGATCATGAAGAAAAAATAACCGCCCCTTAAACCGGCAACAAGGCCTTCAGATTCCGACGAAGTATCTCCATTCCTTCCGGGTCCTCCGCCAGATAAAAACCGCCCAGTTTTCGGCTCAATCCAGCCATGAACTCTTTTTCCACACCACCCTCCAAAATCTTGCGGGTTTCATCCTCGGTGATATCCTCCAGCCGGCATCACCGCTCTCCCTGAGGTCGAATCGGTAACGGCACAGAACGGCCACTTCGGCTTAAAACCCGCCAGACATCCGCTGATTATCATACGCTTCAGGACTTGACGGCGAGAAACATTCATCATCAACCTCCCGGGTTAATGCTCCTTACTGAAAAAACTCTGGATGGTCGTACGGCATAGTCCAAATTCCGGACTGATGCCTAAATGGCCCCGGTTGTTGGTCAGCATCAGCACCGGATAATGATTCAAACGGGCCAATGCCATAGCCGGCTCAGGATTGACCAGATGATCGGTCATCGACACAATCATCAGAATCCGGGTTTTGATCCGGCGGGCTCCCTCCAGCATGGAAGGATCATGCCTGAAAATATCATGCTCAATCATGGCCTGAAGCTGAGTGTAATAGTTATCGATCGTGAAAAGCGAATCGGGCCGGAATGGCTCAAAAGCCAGAATGGAATCGACGGCCTCCGGTTTCACCATTTCCACATAATAGTCGGGTGAACGACTCTGCTGTATATCCTCCAATTTCAACTGATACTGGATCTGACGATCCGGAATCCCATGGCGCCGCCCGGTTTCAATGATGGTTTTCCGAATGTGCCAGTTGATTCGATCATAAGAGGATGGCCGGGGAGTACAGACATAGGGTACCGCTTTGGCGATCATATCCGGATAAGCTCTGACCCATTCAAAGACCTGCATGCTGCCCATCGAACCCCCGATGGCCCCGTAGATCCGCTTCAAACCCAAGGTTTTTGTGATGACCCGATATTGGGATTGCACCATATCACCGATGGTAATGGATGGAAATCGCCCCGGATAGTTGGAGGGGGATGAAGATACCCCATTTCCCAGGGCATCGAAGATAATGATATAATAGCCGTCAGGATCAAACAGCTTGTCCGGTTTCAACAAACCAATAATCATATCGCTCCGGCCGGCAAACCAGGTCGGATAGATGATTACATTGGAACTGTCTTGATTGAGCCGGCCGACCGTCCGGTACCCGACTTGGCATTGATGAAGCGTGTCGCCGTTTTCCAGGGGTAGATCGCCGATCGGAGCGATATGCAGAGCGGCGTCTTCGGCCGGAAGGCCGGTTAGTCCGCTTACCCATCCCAACAGGCAGAGAAAACCAATCGTCAATGTTCTCATGGATTATCCTTAGTAAAAGATGAAAGGATTAAGGTTCAATTCAAGCCTTCAAATTGCTTTTCGATCATGATTTTTAAAATTGTACGATCGGTCTCGATCATGCCCTGGGTACTGAGTTGGCCGATATTTTTCATGGTTTGTTCGGGAGTCAGCCCGATGATGCCATCGGTATGCTTGACATCCAGGCCATGAAGGGCGAACAACGCGGATTGGACTGCGGTACCGGCGGCTGTTGCCAGTTTGAGGGCACAACTGTTTTTGGCGCCGTCGCAGATCACCCCGGCCAAATCCTCGATCAGGTTCTTGATCGCACCGGCAATATGGGCAATGGATCCCCCCATCAGATAGGTAATTCCACTGGTAGCGCCGGCCCCGGCAGCGATCGAGCATCCGCACACCGCCGAAAGCCGGCCGGTATGGGCTTTGATATAAGCCGTCACGATATGGCTGAGCGCAATAGCTTTCAATACCTGCCTGGGATTATCAAAATGGATGTAATCACGGATGGCTATAATCGGCAAGATAGCCGTCAAGCCATGGTTTCCGCTGCCTCCGGAACTCATGGCCGGGAGCTTGACACCCGACATCCGGGCATCGGATGCCGCCGAGGTCAATATCCGGGCCGCCAGCACCATGTCCTTCTTGAGCAGCCCCTCCCGGGTCAGCCGTTCCAAGGTCATCCCGACCCCCAGCCCTGAACCATGAATCATCCCATAATCCGCCAATCGCAGATTGAATTCGATTCCCTGCTGGATAAAATCGAGATCCTCCTCATCCAGATCATCCAAGAACTGTATCAGCTCCTCCAGGGTCCGGCCGGAGAGCCACTCCTCCAAACGCTGGACTTCCGATTTGGATTGTTCCGTCCGGCACAGCAAGGGATGGTTTTCCAGAAGCTGTTCATTCAGACTCAGCCGGGTCAGATTATTATGGACATCCTCAATGACGGCTTCGGCAATCGACGCCTTCTGATCCGAGCCGGAAGAGGAGGGGGTCGATGTGATTTGTGCCCGAATATAAATACCCTTGCGATCCTCCAGCAGATGGATTTTTACCCGTTGTTGCTTGATGAAACTTTGGGCCTTTTTAAGAATGGCTTCATCGATGGGCTCTAAGACCTCCAGTTTGAGGTTGGGATCGCCCCCATAAGCGCCGAGAGCAGCCGCCAGATCGATGCCCGACCCTCCGCGGGCGCCGGGAATGGAGACGGCCATCCCGTTTTTATAGATATTGGGATCCACCCACAGATCAATCCGGTCAAAGGAACGGCTATCCAAAAGCGACGCGGCTGCCGCACAAGCCAAAGCGACCGCGGAGGGCTCGGTACAGCCCAGGGCCGGAGCTACCTCTATCTTCAAAATATCCCGTATCGTAAACGTCATCCTCTATCCTCTCCAGGTTTCCAATTCATCAATTCCATTTAATCCGGATCACAAGAACACCCGCGGGGCGGCATCCTCTTCCGGAATTGACTCCGGTCTACTTCAAAAACAAAGTTTTCACGGTCAATCGCTGTTCCGGTGTACGCAACTGAACAAAATAGAGACCGCTCGGCAGGTGCTCCGGCGTCCAGCTCCAATCATAAGGACTGCCGGAAATCAAATCGAAACGATCTCGCAGCACCATCTGTCCCATCATGTTATAGACAGTCAGTTCCGCTGTTGCTGTTCGGCGGGACTCCATCCTGATGCGAAGGGTCTGCTGAAAGGGATTGGGATAGGCGATCAGGGACAAATCATGATGGACGGCGGAATCATCCTGATCCTGAATGCCGGTCGGATCGACCTTGGCAAATTTTACCGCATCAGCCCTCAATACCACCCCGGCTTTGGATTTTCCGCTGTCGGAAATCCGCAGGGTAACCGGAGTATTGGCCGGAAATGTCCAGCGTCCCAGAATATTCCACACCCCGCTGTTTTGATTCTGATCCACCCAGAAGGTATCCACCGGATTCCGGTTCACCAACACCGTATAGATGGCCTTATCACCGGCATTAACCGTCGTCGGAACGATATGACGGATTTCATAGAGCCCGCTCTCCAGCAACCGGTCGGTAAACTCAACCGAAGCCAATGGATTCTGATTGATGGCGGCATAACGGCTGGTCGCTTTGTATGCCGTCGCCACACTGTAATTCCACTTTCCCTTTTCCTGATAACGATCCGAATCCTCATTGTCTATAATTGTAAAATAGGGTTCCACCTGATATCGGCAAGGCAAGGTAATCCGGGAGGCTCCATCATCATCGGAATCGACAACCAGAGTGTCTTCCCATTTGCCCAACGTTCGGGTATCGAATTGCACCGTAAATGCATACTCCTGTCCCGGTTCAATGGAAAGAGGAAACCGGTCACAGCTGGTTACCTTGTGCCGGACCGAATAGATGGTATCCACCGTCAAGCGTTCGACGCCTTTATTCAGCAGTGTCATCGATCTCACAATCGTATCATTTTGACAGACCGCATCCAGATCAAAGGATTGCTCGATTAATTCAGCCTGTTTCCGTCCCACCATCGCCGAGACCTTGACGACATCCACCCCCATCTGCTTCCCGATCTGTGAGTTTCCGCCTGACATCAGCCGAAGGCGGACCTGATCCTTGGATTCCAGATCCAGGGTCGTCACAAACATCCAGCGATCGGATTCCAGCGACTGCAGCCGGACCCGCTGAAAAACGGGATCATCATTGACTAAAAGGCTCCAGCGGGATTGGGTGACCGGGTTGGTCAGAGGCGGCACCAGCCAGGATATGGCATAGGCCCGGCTTTCGGGAACACGGAATGCAAATTCAATGCCGACGCTGTCGGCTGAACTCAACGTGACCGTTGAGGCCGAACACTCCCAATATCGTCCGGAGGTGATCTGCCAGGTGCCCTTGATCACATTCGCCGCCGTGGATTCATTGTCGATATAAGCATCCTCCGGCAAAGGACGATAGAAAACCAGGGTTTGATTGCCTACCGTATCGCAACAGGCAATCCCCAATTTGAACAAGGCTGAGGCCGGCATTAAAGCAGTCCTCCAGCGTCCCTCACCCAGGGATTCCAGACCGAGCTGCCGATAGTCCCGCCGGATACTCTTCCAGGCCACAAAAGGATTGGGCTGGAAAATCGGCTCATCAATCTGAATATCCAAATAAACGGAATCGCCAACCGGAATGACCTGATAGGTCACCTCAGGGGGAATCGAATCCTCCGAGTCAACCCAACGCTGCATGGCTTCAACCGCTGAACAGTACCGAAACGGAATATTGCCATATTTTTTACTCTTGGCATGAGCCAGACTATCAATCATACGCAGATTGGTCAAAAAATCCTCTTCCGGCAAATGGCCCCACAAACAGGCCATCTGACGCTTCCCGGCTTTGGCGTTCATGAAAAGCGTATCCATGATGGCTCGATAGCGTAAAGCCCCGATATGGGCGGATCGGAGATTCCATCCCTTCATTCGGCCTTTGACCTGGTAAGTATAGTAGGACGGATGATAGGGTTCGAAGGTGGAAGGTGAACGGGACCAGTCATAGATATTATCGATCGGTTCCGGATCGGAATCCCGCTTGTTGGGGTGATCGTTATGCATCGAGTAAGGCAGTAAGGAATCGATGTAATGCTGCCAGTCGTTATCCATATAATGCCAGCCGCTGCGGAATGAAACCGGAAAAACCTCTTCATCCAGCAACACCTGGCAGAGGGAAAAATCGAAATCCTCTCGGCTCTCATTGAAACTCTTGGCCTGATTCCAATACCATCGGCCGTCGCCATCATAATCGGACCAGAAAAAGGTATGGTAATGCAACGATATCTCATCCCCCCATTGTTTGACCGATGAACCGTGATAATGCTGCATCAGATAGAAGGGCATACTATTGACATTGGGGACATCCAGATTGGTACCGTATCGAAACATGTTGCCGGCCATCATCCACCAGGTCATCTTCATCGGGGTGCCGTAAGAATCCACCAACGGCTGACGGAATGCGGGCGACATGACTCCGTAGGCATTCATGGTTTTATCGGTATAAAGATCCGCCTGATAGTAATTAATCCAATTGCCGGTATTCAATCCGGCCCAGATACCGGTATCCGATCCCAGAACCAACAAAACCTCGTTGGCTCTCAGAGGGATAAAGCCTGCCAGACAAATCCCGATCATCAATCTCACTACACTTATCTTCATGATCACTCCCATTCATCAGCGATTAAAAGAAATCATCATGCTCCGCCGGAACCTCAGCCGGAGATGATCTCCATTCACTGGTTTCAAGTCAGATATCATTACAATTCAGGATGGAAAAACCTGTCCATCCAACGCGAATCCCCAGATTAAACGGGGATACCACCGGTCAATGGAACCGGAAGCCATTCTTCAATCCCAGGGTGATGATGGCGGTTGATGGCCGATCAGACGGTCATTCGACAGCGACCCGTCCGGCTGATGGCCGACACCATAGCACCGCTTTGAATTGCTGGACTTATCTTCACTATAAAACGAAAAATATAAAATGGCAAGCTCCGAATTCATAAATCGAGTTAAGGGCTCAAAACGACAACAAGCCGGAAAAAGGATTGAATGCGGATAAATTGCGGATCACTCTCCACCGAAAAAGGTTATAAGACCAGTAGGGAGAGAATGAGTTCGAGTCCCCGGGCATCCTGCTCATCGAACAGACCGGGTGACCGGCCATCGACATCCAGGACTCCGGCAATTTGAGCCTGCTGATCCCGAAACGGGACGACAATCTCGGATCGGGAACGGGAATCACAGGCAATATGACCGGGAAAATCGTGGACATCGGGGACGACCAGGGTTCGTTCCTGATTGATCCCAGCCCAGCATACCCCGGTATTTTCCGGTAGTTTCATACAAGCCAAGTTCCCCTGATAGGGACCAACCCATAATTCGGTTCCCCGACGACAATAGAATCCACACCAAAAAAAATAGGGAAATTTATGATAGAGAACCGCTACCATAGTGGCCATCTGTGCCACCGGATCGGCCGGAGATGATAGTAAGCCGGACAATTGGCGGTGAACCCGCTGATACCGGCCAGACTTGATCTCCGGTTTGACTGATTCCATACGACCAACCCTTTCGATACTTATCGAATGATTTCCTTGATGCCCAGTTCCTGCTGCAATTCGGGCGTGATCTTATCGGCCAGATTCTCACTGACTTTAAGATTGATAACAATATCCAGTTTACCCTCAGCATTGACCGCCAGATACAGAAAGGCACCGGAAGCCGAATAATCGGCCGATAGCGTCGTAATCGCGATATTCTTCTGCTTGGCATTTTTCAGAATATAAAGCTTGCTGGAATTGGTCTGAATCACATCGGTGTTATAGAGCAATAATAAAGAATTATCACTCAGTTTCTTCATATTCTCCCCGATATCGACCGGATTTTCAATCATGTAGACCGTCGGCTTGAGCTGCGCAGCCATCGCTCCACGCTGGATCGATTTCTCATTGGCCGTGAAAAGCTCTTTGGAGATGAACACCGCAACTTCCGAATAACCCGGTAAAACCTTTTTCATGGTGTAAAAAATCTGCATCGAGGTCGGATCCTTGGCCCATACAGTAGAACTTATCATCAGCAACCACAGTCCAATCAAACCAATCTTGATCATACTTCCCCCTGATTATTAGTGTACAGTGATCAGATCCATCTCATCCGTTATAACTAAACTAATCATTTTTTTTCTCCAGTCAACAATAAAAATATATTTATTCAAAAATATTTTTATTATTATAAATATAACCTTTCGGTTTCATCGGTCCGTTCAATCTCAGATTCACTTGATTGGGTTATTATTATAATCATTATCAATAAAAAAACAAGTCTTTTCCTGAGAAAAAATTCGAAATCGCTGTTTTATGATTGGATTGACCAAAATCAGCTTGACATCAGATCTTAAATCCCCTATATTGTTAACTATGAATCATTCATGGATTTCCATCATCCGGAGCCTTCGCTTATCCCACTGGACCAAGAATCTGTTTGTCTTCGCCGTCGTGCTGTTCGCCCCGGCCATAACGCAAACCGGACTGTTATTTAAATCGCTGATTGCATTCTTATGCTTTAGCCTGGCTTCCAGCAGTGTCTATCTGATCAATGATCTGGCCGATATCCATGATGATCGCCATCATCCGGTCAAATCCCATCGCCCGATAGCGGCCGGCCGTCTATCCCCTTCCCTCGCCTGGATCATGATTTTTATTTTGCAGGCGATCAGCCTGAGTATAGCCGGGTGGATTCATCCCGGTTTCTGTCTTCTGCTGCTGGGATATTCCCTGTTACAGCTCCTTTACTCCTATCTGCTCAAAACCATTATCCTGGTGGATGTATTCGTCATCGCCGTCGGCTTCCTGATGCGGGTCCTTTCCGGCAGTCTGGTGACCGGGTTACCCATTTCTCACTGGCTGATGCTCTGTACCTTTCTGCTGGCCCTCTTCCTCGGATTCAGTAAACGCCGAAGCGAGCTTCAGCTTGCCCATAGCCAGGGACATCAACAACGCCATGTTCTTCAGCACTATTCGACCATCTTCCTCGATCAGATCATTGCCATTGTCACCACCCTGGTCATCATCACCTATCTGATGTACACGGTCTCCAGCACCACAACCACCCGCTTCCAATCCATCAATCTGGTTTATACGACCCCATTGGTCATGTATGGGATTTTTAGGTATCTTTATCTGATTTATACCGGCCATAAAGGAGAAAATCCGGAACAAAACATTATCATGGATAAAGCCCTCTTATTCACCATCCTGTTCTGGTTCCTGTCGGTCTGTTATATTATCTACAATTAAATGGAGCATTCCATTACCCCATCTTTGATTTCCATCATCATCCCGGTTTTCAATGCCGAACGAACGCTGCCTCAATGTCTGGATGGTTTGTTTCATTCCAGCGATCAGGATTTTGAAGTTATCCTGGTTGATGATGCCTCTTCCGACCGTTCCCTCGATATAGCCCGGGATTATCCGATTCGTTGTTTCCAACTCCCGGTCAATCAGGGAGCCAATCATGCCAGAAATTATGGTGCCCGGTATGCCCGGGGATCGATTCTGCTGTTTATCGACGCGGATATTGTCATCCGGCCGGGCATACCGGCCCGGATTCGGGAGAAAATGGCTGACTCTTCCATCAGCGCCGTGGTTGGGGTTTATTCCGGCGATGAGTCTGATCAGGGGCTGGTTACCCGCTACAAAAACCACTGGATCCGATTTTCCTATTGTCTCTATCAGGTCCCAATCGACTGGATATTCGGTTCCATTACCGCCATGCGAAAAGAAACCTTTGATCGAACGCAT
>JAGOEH010000111.1 GCA_017997825.1 Candidatus Delongbacteria bacterium
GTAATACTCGGCCAGGGTCATAGCCGTATAGACGGAAGCTTCACGGGCGGCCACCGGCATATTGGAGGTATTACAGATAATGGTGGTCCGTTCCATCAGTTTTCGGCCGGTGCGGGGATCATCCAGTTCGGGAAACTCGGTGAAGAGCTCCACCACCTCATTGGCACGCTCACCGCACGCCGCTACAATAATCAGATCGGCTTCGGCATTCTTCGACAAACTGTGCTGAAGAACGGTTTTCCCGCAACCGAACGGACCCGGAATAAAACCGGTCCCCCCCTCTACGATCGGATTCAGGGTATCAATCGTTCGAATACCCGTTTCCATCAGCTTGAAGGGACGCGGTTTTTCACGATACAGCTTGATTGGAATTTTAACCGGCCATTTCTGGGTCATGGTTACCGGAATCTCATTATTTTTGCTGTCCAACAAAACAGCCACCGGATCATCGATTTTGTATTGACCGGCCGGCATAATCTTCTTCAGAATAAAAGCCCCGTCCAATTTAAAGGGCACCATAATCTTATGAGCGATCCAGCTTTCTTTCACCTCTCCCAGCCAATCCCCGGGATGCACCGTTTCGCCTTCTTTCATCAAGGGTTCAAAATCCCAGACACTCGTTTCATCCAGCGGAAAGGTATATTCCCCGCGCTGGAGGAAAATGTGCTCCATCTTATTGAGATCATTCTGCAGCCCGTCATAGTTCCGGGAGAGCATCCCCGGTCCCAGCGTCACTTCCAGCATATGTCCCATGAATTCGGCCGTATGCCCGACTTTCAAACCGCGCGTACTTTCAAAAACCTGAACAAAGGCTTTATTCCCCATAACCTTGATAACTTCGGCCATCAACTTGGTTCCATCCAGATCGATATAGCAAATCTCATTCTGTGAAACCGGGCCGTCAACTTCGACCGTTACCAGATTGGCAATAATGCCGACGACTTTACCTTTCGATGCCATGCTTTTTTCCTCCATTTATTGAAAATGCTTCAGGAAATACAAAACTGGATTCCATATCTTTGATGATTCGATTAAAAAGCTTCATGCCAAGCTCATGATCCAGCTTCAACCAGCGTTCCAGGATCCCCAGCTTGATGACAAAACTCAGCACACGCTCGATCGAAAAGTAGTGAAAGAAAACCTGCTGATCCAGATAATCCCAGCGGAGTATATCCAATCCCTTTTCGCGCTCGATCAGCTCCTCATTTTCAAACCAATGGATAATAGTATCAATGAATGGAAAATCTTTTCCCAGACCGAAATCAGCGGCATTACTCCGCCGAATCGCCTCCGCCACCGGATTATCGCCGATCAATTCCGATTCGGCCGGTAGCTTAAATTTTCGACAGGTCAAACCAACCAGACAATTCCGGAGATTCAGATCAAATTCAAACCAATCCCGCAAAAATTGATTGGGAAGAGCCGCCATCGCTTGATAATAAAGAGCCGTCAGTTGGTTTTCCCAGGAAAGATTTTGATCGACCGGCTGATCATTTTTATATGCCTCGATGAACCGAATCAGATAAGCCGGAAGATACTGGGGATCCCGAATCTCCTCCTCCAGTTCATCCTGAGTAAACTGTCCGTCAGGATCGAACGGCTGATTATTTTTAAGCAGCAGATTCAACAGATTCTTATTATCAATCGGCAGAAAAAGTTGGTTCAGCAGAGCGTCATCATCCGGATGGAGTTCATTTTTCAGCTCACATCGGAATCGTTGTTGAGTCACTACGAGTTTGGCATCTTCAATCATTATATCCGGCAGACCGGCTACCAGACAATAATAATTTCTCTGCATCATCATTGTCCTCCGTAAAGAACCCGGATGGTTCTTGGACGGAGATAGGTTTTAAAGAAGTTTTCAAAATCCTCATCGGTGAAACTGACTTTATAGGCGCCATCTTTAGGACCGATGGTGAAACCGCCCTTCATCTCCTCATCAAACTGAATCAGTATTCCCTTTTGGACCAGCTGAGCTCCCTGGGCCAGAAAAAAGGCCTCCAGGTCCTTTTCATACTGTTTGGGTAAAAACAGAGCCAGATCGGCTTTTTCCGCCTGATGAGGAGCCCAGTTTTGAACCGCCGTCAGAATAATCTTCTTCAAGAATTCCGTATCCTTGAAGGCATCCTGAACGGCCGGCTCCACAATTTGAGCCGTGATCAGGTTGACGATCTGCTGTTTGATGGCACTGATGGCCTGCTGGGCAGCAAGCTTGACTTCCGACTGAACATTTTTACGAATCTCTTCCGAGCGTTTTTCCGCCTGCTCAATAATTGCATTGGCCTCTTTTTGAGCTTCCTTAACCGCCTTTTCAGCCTCCTGCCGGGCTTTGGCCTTAATCTGCTCCGCTTCTTCCCTGGCCTTTACAACCCCTTCATTATAGATTCGTTCTGTTAATTCCTGAAGTTTGCTTTCCATACAGCTCCTCCGTTTTGGGTTGGGATCGATTCTTAGTACCGATCTATATAATGAATTTTTAAACCTTTGTCAATTCTTTTTTTCACCTTTATAATCCTTGTTTCCAGATACTTAAGAAAGATTTTGAAAAGTTTTAAAGCCATCCGGCGGTTCACCGACTGACTTTTTTCATGGCTGCTGTTTGGGTTTTAACCGGCCGGAAATCGGCGGCCGGGCTGATTTTCAAATCATTCAGCGAAGACGGATAAGGCGTTGGAGACTTGAACGTTCCCGTAGCGTCATGGGAAGTTCATTCACCAGTGAATCCGCTTGTTCCAGAGACTGAGCGATCAGGATCCGTTCTCCGGGGTAGAGTCGCGAATAGATCCGCTCCATGTCCTCCGATTGTATGGCGACACAACCGCTGGTGCGATGGGATTCATCATCCAGGTGGAATAAAATGGCGCTGCCGGCATCCAGACACCGGTTCGGGCCATAGTTGTAATTTATCATGGCACACCGGGAGTAATCACGGATAGCCAAATTCTCCCGGCGATAATACCGAATCACTAATCCGGATGAATCCACATACTCATTCCCTCTAAACCCATCAGGAATATAGCGCAACCGATCTCCAACCTTGCCGAACTCATTCACCATCCCATCATAGCAACAGATCGAATCGGATGATCGAGTATAGTATTTTCCGTATCGCGCGCCCCACATTTTCAAACTGTCTTGACACCTTTGAAGCATAGGGAAATAGTCCAGATTGGTATAAAAAGCCCCAAATTGAAATACCCCAAGCGGGGTTTTTCCATCGCCCTCCCGTTTATCAGCCGTAAACCCATGACGTCCGACAAACACCCGTCGGCATCGGTCGCCCGCAACGAATTCATCATTCTGTCTGATCAGGATATGTAATGAGGCCTGATTGAGACCGGCCGGAGGATAATCGATGCTATCCCCGATAATCATAACAATTTCTCGATCCAGATAATCCTGATCCGATTGGCAAACCAGTTCAGAACGAATCAGATTGAAGTCACCGCCGTCTCTTATCTGAGGAAGATTTAAAGCTTTGAGATCGGCCAACTCCCGGTCGCAGGGATTCGGCTGCCCCACCGTAATCGACACGAATACATTGATCCAGATCACCAGGCCAACCAGCCCGAAACGGTATTTCATTCCTGAAACGTTCTGAAACAGAATCCTATGAGTTGTCATATCCCATATATATCCTTTTTTTAACAAATTTCAAGTTTTAATTTTTTAAATCAGGCTTGATTTTTATTTTAGAAGATTCTATACTGAAAACGTTTTATCAGCATCGAAGACCAATGATCGGTCAACGCGGACGATCACGCTCCGGAACCCATCCCGATCCGTCAGGTTCCATAAAACCTCTTAACCGACTGAGGCGTCTTATGACACTGGTTTTTACCGATTCAGGCCTGGGAGGATTATCCGTCATGGCCGAGTTTATCGAATCCTGTCCCCAGGCCGGGATGTTCGAACGGATTGTTTTTTTCAATGCCCTCTATCAAAACGGTATGGGCTATAATACCATGAAAACCCAGGAGGAGAAAATCCGGATTTTCGATCGTGCACTGTTTGCCATGGACCAGCAATTCAATCCCGTGTTCATCGCTATTGCCTGCAATACGTTATCTGCGCTCTTTCCATCCACCGCATTCTTTTCACGGCGTCCGGGAAAGGGGATCTCTATCGTATCCACCGGGCGCTCGATGATTCAGAACTACCGCCAAGAAAAGCCCGACATCCCGATCTGGGTTGTCGCAACCCCAATCACGATTCGCTCCGGCATCTACCAATTCGAGACTGGCGATATCCAGCCGTGGGCAGCGGATGGGTTGGCAAGTGCTATCGAAACCGATATTCATGGCATCCAGGTTCGGGAAACCATTGCGACACTCTTTCATCATATCCGTCAGCACGATCCAATCACCCGGCGCCTGGCTCTCTTTCTCGGATGTACCCACTTCGGTTATGCCGCCCCACTGTTTTTGAACCAGGCCGCTGAATTCGAGCTGGACATCGATCGGATCTTAGATCCCAATTCCGCGTTCGCTCACAATCTGGCATCCGGAGTTCCGCAAACGGCAGATTCACCCCGTTTAGCCCCACCGAATCTCCAGATCTACTCCCGCACTGAAATCCCCCCCCATGAAAAGCTGAATATGATTAACCTAATCCGACCATTATCCCCCCGCGTAGCCTCGGCCCTCGATCACTATACACTAAATCCCGATCTGTTCTAATAAAAAACCGGTACCCCCATCGGGGATACCGGTCGTCATCGAGAAAAAGGAGTCGTCTTATTTGGTGGTTGAAGCGTTGTGTTTATCATCCAGTTGAAATTTAACCGGAATCGTGTACCAGAGTTTGACCGGCTTATTATCCACCATGGCCGGAGAAAATTTATAGTGCTTAACCGCGTCGATGGCCGCATTGGCCAGGCTTTCATTCTTAGACGAATTCTTGATCACCTCAACCTTTTCAGACATGATATTACCATCCTTGTCCAGAGCGACCCGTACATAAACCACGCCTTCTACCCTGGATTTCACGGCATCTTCCGGATACTCGGCCTTGACTTTTTCCGTTATAACCGGTTCCTGTCCGCCCGAGGGTAGAAAATCCAAAATATCGTCCGCCATTATGGTAGCACAACTTAAGGCTACCGCCACCAAACCAATCATCATCTTTTTCATTGCCACTCTCCTTTGGTTAGTCATCGCATTCATAAATCAAAGGATTTTGGACTTAACCGGTTAAGCTAAAATCTCTTTTATCCTATTCCCGACTTAATATACGTCGCCGTTTCAGTTTTGTTTCATGGACTTTGATAAAAATATGGATATCATACCCTTACCTCATCCATTCCTTATATTATGATGATTGATTGATGATTTGCCTTGCCCGGAGAGAGAAGCGGAAGAGAATCGATGCCGGTACCAATCGGAAGAAAAACTGATTCCTTACCATCCCCATCGAAATCCAAAATCGGAGTCGGAGAGAGGATCCCCCCGACTCCAGTCGATTGCCTATCCTTTAAAAATAGCGTATAAAACAGCCAATAGAAGACAGACACCAAAACTGATGATCAATCCGAGCGGACTCTTGGTGGCGTTGGTATCCGATTTCGTCTGATCTTCCGTTATAGTCGCGTTATCAATACCCGGTTGGTGGCTCATTCTTTTTCTCCTTCACGATATAAAAAATAATCCGTTACTGTATCCTACGCTTACAGAGAAAAAGAGAGCGGGGGACTGCGCAGCATCCATAACCAGGTGCTGACTAATGAATAGCGAATCAAAGGCAGTAAGCTTCGACGGCTCCGCCAATAGGATAATAAAGCGCGAAAAACCATACCGGAACAACTCCAGCATACCAACCACCATAACACCATAAATCCGATCCGGCCCATCATCACTTTCTGCCATCCAATACCCTCCGTAACCAAAGGGGCTATGCCATAGTAATTCTCCTGAACCGCAGATCCGTTCAAGGTATTGATTATCGGTGGCTGGGGAAGCAATACGATAATGATCGTGATCATGATCACCAGTTCAATTCGCGGAATTGGTATTCGCATGATCCCATGATAACCATCTTATTCTGAAAAATCAATCCCAAAATTATGATGCCTTCGCTATTTCAATCTATCATTGAATTTTATCCTACCCTTAACAGATTCTGCTGATTTTTTTTTCTGAACAGCACCTCGGGCACCCATGGCAATCACCCTTTTTTCTCTCTACATCCTATAATGTTAGTTATCCGATAATAACACTTGACATTTTTACCTGTATTAATTATTTTAATTATAAAACAAATTGTCGATAAAAGCGACATGAACAATCTGAATCCTAATCAGGAGGAATCATGTTTGAGAAGCTTAATCGCTTGTCATTAAACACTAAACTCATTTTCATTCAAGGCTTGGTGATCATTATTTTGCTTTCCGTCTTCAGTTTTATGTCAATCCGCGTGATTAAAAATCAGTTCAATTTTAAAAGCATGAGCGAGTTGAACAATTCCAATCAGCTGATCGTCAGCATGATCGATGCCTTCCGAAGTAATCTGGAAGAGCAGGCCGGCCGGATGGGGCTTATGTTCCGTTCCAATTTTGCGGAAGATTTCCGGCTTGATCTGAATCGGACGATTACAATCGGCGAATTTCAGACCCCATCCTTATATAATGGAACCACCCTGCTGAATCTGAATGAATCGATCGTCGATCGGTTTACCGAGGTATCAGGGGTTGTGGCAACCATATTTGTCAAACACGGCAGTGATTTTATCCGGGTTTCGACATCACTGAAACAGCAGGATGGTTCTAGAGCCATTGGTACCCGCTTGGATCACGCCCATCCGGCCTATGACCATCTGATACGGGGTGAGGAGTTTACCGGCAAAGCGATCCTGTTTGGAAAGCATTATATGACCCGATATTTACCGATTACCTCAGGACAGGACGTGATCGGGGTGTTGTTTATCGGACTCGATTTTTCTGAGGGCATGCACTCATTGAAAGAGAAAATCCAATCGATCCGTTTCGGAGAATCCGGATATGTCTTCATCCTGGATGCCGAGAAATCGAATGCGGCTCAATACGGAACCTTACTCCTTCACCCTATGCTGGAAGGGAAGAAAGAATCGGAAATGGACGATTCGGACACCAAATCTATATTTACCGGTATTTTAGCCCAACAGAACGGCACCATCACCTATGATTGGAGCGATTCGGCCGCTAAAAATACCGATAGCTTTTCCAAGACCTGTGTTTTCAGCTTTTACCCGGGTTGGGAATGGATCATCGCCGGCAATGTCTATGATGATGAGATGAATCAGGGAGTCAAACACCTCATGTATCTCATCCTTGGATTGGTACTGGTTTTGTTTGTGGTGACCCTTTTCTCGATTTCCTGGGTAACCCATCACTGGATTACGTCACCGATTAACCGTCTGAACGGCCTGATTCGGGATATGGCATCGGGAGAAGGTGATCTGACCAAACGGCTGGATGTGATATCGCAGGATGAAATCGGCGATTTAGCGATTAATTTCAACCAATTTGTCGAAAAACTGGGGCACGGGTTTTACCAGATCAAAAACGCCACCAATATTCTATCTTCTTCCCTGACTCAGATCTCCGCCACCAGTGAGGAACTCTCTTCCAATTTTGATACCATGTCCAGTCAGATATACTCGATCAGCTCGACGATCAATGATATCAGCAATCATATTCAGCAGGTATCGACGCATTCGGAGAGCATGAAGAGCCAGGCGCAGACCAGTGCCGATTTGTCAAAGAAGGGGCAGCAGACCAATCATGTATTGGTTTCACAAATATCGGAGCTCCAAGCCAGCGAAACGCAGTTTGTGAAGGACTTAGAGAACCTACAGACCCAATCCGACGAAATCAGCACCATTATTAATGTGATTGAGGATATTGCCGACCAGACCAATCTGCTGGCACTCAACGCTGCCATCGAGGCGGCGAGAGCCGGAGAAGCCGGACGAGGTTTTGCGGTCGTTGCCGACGAAATCCGTAAACTGGCCGAAAAAACTCAAAATTCGACCAAGGAAATCACCACCATGGTCAGCCAGATCCAGAGCAACACCCAAACGGTTGTCCAGGCCATATCCGGTAATGCAGCCTCGATCGAACTATTGACCATGCAAATCAATGAAGCCTCATCCATCAATGAGAATATTCTCCACAATTCGGACGATACCTACCAACAGAGCCAACTGATTATGAAGTCGATGCAGGAGCAATCTCAGGAGATGAACTCTATTCTCAGCAACGCCGAAAACCTAAATTTAGCCGGAAAGGAAAACAGTGCCGGACTGGGCCAGATCGTTCAGGCCATTTCGGATCTGAATATTCAGGCTGAAGAACTACGGGTTTTTGCTGAAGAATTCCGCACCGACCATTAACCGGGTAATCCCATTTCGGCCCTGTACGGTACAGGGCCGAGTTTTGTTTGACCTTTCTCTACCGCCGGAATCCATCCCCTGGTTTATTACCCTTTCCGCCCAATAGTCCACAGACTAAAACTCCTCCCGAATCATCAATCGGAAAGAATATAAAAATCCTTTAAAGAATTGACTTCTATTCTTCGATGTATTAATATAAGAAGAAATACTTTGATCAGGATTGAACTCAGGGCGGCAGATGAAGGTAATACAGATTAAAACCAATCCTCATGCATACGGCAGCAATGTATTTCTTGTCTTAGGTTCCTGGAACCGCATTTACGATGTCAACACTCTGGTTGATACCGGCATTGATGCCTATATTCTGCAAGATATCAGCCTACAATCGACCGGGATAGGAAAACGAGCCGTGGAACAAATCGTATGTACTCATAATCACTTTGATCATACCGGGGGTCTCTCGGCGATTAAAAGCTATTATCAATCCCGCATTCTGGCCTATAAATCCAATCCAGCAGCGGACAGGCCGTTACATGACGGTGAGATGATTCGTATGGGAGATGCCGATTTCAAGGTTATCCACGTCCCGGAACACTCCAATGATTCCATTTGTCTTTATTCTTCCGATACCGGAACACTTTTTTCCGGCGACACCAATCTAAGCATTCGGACACCGGAAGGCAACTACAGCCATCGCTTTTATGACTTTCTGAGCTATATCAGCCATCTGGAGGTCCGAATCATCTATCCCGGACATGGTCCTGTCATCAACGATAATATCCAACCAATGCTGAGACAAACACTATTCAATGTTGACGTTTCCATCCATACGAGAGGTTAAGATGTCATCACGTCCTGATTCAAATCCACCCAATCCCATCCAACCCGCCGTGATCGATGAGGATACTCGTGAACTGATCCAGTCATTTATAGGTGAAGGACTGGACATGATCGATCAGGTTGAACCTCAGATCGATCTGATCCTGACCGAACAGCGTACGGACACCATCAATTCAATTTTCAGACTCTTCCATTCTCTTAAAGGCCTGGCCAGTTTTCTTAATTTTGAGAATGTCAAATTGGTGACCCATGAGGCTGAAACCCTACTTGATCTGTTCCGCCGGAACATCAGTCTGCCGGGACAGGAAACAACTGATATTCTTTATAAAACCATCGATCAGATGCGTAAAATGATCGAGTTCATCAGCCAATACAATACCGATAGCGGATTAGAAGGTGAATCCGCTCAGCTCCGTGATCAAATCCGCCAACTGTTTACCGCTATCCGAGAAAAATCCGGCCATGATTCACAAGATGAACTCCTGAGTGTGGAACAGATTGATCAACTGATGGCGGATTCCGAGCATCAGGCTTTTACTTCTTTTGAAACCGCGAGTCAGCTGATCGGACCTGAAATCCTCGAACGATATCTGACGGAGTCGATCGAGTTAATCGAGACTATCGAAAAAGATCTCTTGGAACTGGAACGAAACCCCGGCCAGACGGATATCATGAAAGACATTTTTCGCAATGTTCACAGTCTCAAGGGAGATTCCGGATTTATGGGATTTGCCGATGTGGAAAGCATCTGTATGC
>JAGOEH010000007.1 GCA_017997825.1 Candidatus Delongbacteria bacterium
TCCACATTCAGGATTTTTCCACGCAACGGAAGAATGGCCTGGAATCGACGATCGCGTCCCATTTTGGCTGAACCGCCGGCCGAATCGCCTTCTACCAGATAGAGTTCAGTCTGGGAAGGATCACTATTCGAGCAGTCGGCCAGTTTGCCGGGCAGGGTGGTATTTTCAAGAGCCGATTTACGCCGGGTCAATTCCTTGGCTTTGCGGGCCGCCTCCCGTGCCCTGGCGGCTTCCATGGCTTTCTCCACAATAGCCCGGGCTTCTTTGGGATGCTCCTCCAGATATCGGGTCAGTTCATCCCCGAGCACCGATTCTACAATTCCCTTGACTTCACTGTTTCCCAGCTTGGTCTTGGTCTGACCTTCAAACTGAGGCTGAGGAAGACGAACACTGATGACAGCGGTCAAGCCTTCCCGGAAATCATCCCCCAGGATATCAGCTTTCAGGTTCTTGTTCAGGTTGTTTTTGGTAATATACTGATTCAGGGTCCGGGTCAATCCGGATCTGAAACCGCTCAGGTGCATTCCCCCTTCGATGGTATTGATGTTGTTGACATAGGAGAAAATATTCTCGACATAGGAGGAATTATACTGGATGGAGACCTCCATACTCAGATTATCGCGCTGAGCCTGGACCAGGATCGGATCATCAAACAGGGGGGTCTTGTTCTCATCCAGGAATTTGACAAAGGATACAATGCCTCCTTCGTACTGGAATAGGTCGGTTTTGCCGGTCCGTTCATCATTCAGGACAATCTTGAGATTCCGGTTCAGGAAGGCCAGTTCCCGCAGGCGGTTGGTAAGGGTATCGTAATTATAGATGGTCTCGGTAAAAATGGCTTTATCGGGTAAAAATCGGACCTGAGTTCCCCGTTTTGAGGTCTGGCCAATAATTTTCACATCTTCGACCGGAAGACCGGCATGATAGGTCTGGGTGTAGATATTCCCGTCGCGATAGACCTCGACCGTCAGGGTTTCGGACAGGGCATTGACCACCGAGACGCCGACGCCGTGAAGCCCGCCGGAGGTTTTATAGGCATCGTTATCGAATTTTCCGCCGGCATGAAGAACGGTCAGGACCACTTCCAGGGCTGATTTATTCATTTCGGAATGGATATCGACCGGGATACCGCGGCCGTCATCCTCCACCACAATACTGTTGTCGGGCTTGATGATCACCGAAATGGTGGTGCAATGGCCGGCCATGGCTTCATCGACAGAATTATCGACGACCTCGTACACCAGATGATGCAGCCCTCGGGCCCCGGTCGATCCGATATACATGGCCGGGCGCTTGCGGACGGCTTCCAGTCCTTTCAGTACCTTGATCTGATTGGCATTATACTGATCATGATGATCGACAGGCTGATCGACAAGGGATTGATCATTTGTTGCTTTCATTATTTCATCCATAGTAATTTCCTTACTCATAAAAACTTGATATCGGAGATAGAATCGGAACGAAGCTGCTGCCGGTAGTTCTCCAGAATCTTTTTTTTCCAGAATACCAGTTCCTGACGCCAGACCGGGGTATCAACCTGGATATAGAGGATATGGTTTTCGAAACGAACGGCACGTGAAACCTGGCTGATGGTCGGCCCGACAATCCGGGGATAGATCAGCAGAATTTTCTCTTTTTCGATATCGTCTCGGATCCCGGCTTGATCGAAGATACGATTGAGCAGTTCCGCCACGGTATGCAAATGGGATTGGGTCATAGATCAGTCGCAGGAAACGGAATGGGTTTTGCGTTTGAATCCGCCGATAATGCCGCGTGTACATGAGGCGATAAAATTCAGGATATAGGCGATATCGGGATCCCGGCTGTCCAATTCATCGCCGATCCGTTTCAGGGCATCAGTGACATTCAACCTGGATTGATAGAGAATCCGATAAAGGTGACGAATCCGGGTGATCCGTTCGTTGGAGAATCCCTTGCGCTGAAGCCCGATCAGATTCAGGCCTTTGTAAGCCAGGGGTTCGCCGGCGGCCGTCAAAAAGGGGGGAATATCTTTGGAAACCCGCCATCCTCCGCCGACAATGGTATAAGCGCCGATTTTGACGAACTGATGAACCGGGACCATTCCTCCCAGGATAACATCGTGTTCGACGGTAACATGCCCGGCCAGGTTGACCGAATTGGCCATAATGACCCGATCCCCGATATGGCCGTCATGAGCGACATGGGCATAGGCCATGATCAGCACATCGTCGCCGATACTGGTCAGTCCGGTCGCCGTCGTGCCACGGTTGAGGTCGGCATACTCTCGAATGACGGTACGGTTTCCGATGGTTAAGCGGGTACGTTCTCCCTGATACTTCAGGTCCTGAGGGGGAGTTCCGAGGGTGGCATGAGAATGGATCCGACATTCGGTACCGATTTCAGTATAATCATCGATGACGCAATGGGTTTTAACAATCGTTCCATCACCGATCCGGACATCTCGGCCGATCACGGAATAAGCGCCGATCTGGACACTGTCGCCCAAGCAGGCGGATGAATCGATCAACGCAGTGGGGTGGATTTGAGCTGGCATGGCAATCGTTACTCCTGTTCTCGTTCTGCCGCCGGCGGGGTCGATCCCGGTCGATCCACTACCGCGGCCGTCAAGACGGCCTCACAAACCAAGTCATCATTGACAAAAGCCTTACCCTCGATCTTGGCCGAGGAAAGCCGATACTTGATCAATTCGACCTCAAAGCGGATCTGATCCCCCGGAAAAACCGATTTCCGGAATCGGGCCTCGTCAATTTTACTAAAAAGGACAAATTTATCCTTATTCTTTTCCAATGAATTCAGCAGCAAAAAACCGCCGACCTGGGCCATCGCTTCAACAATCAGAACACCCGGCATAATGGGCAAACCGGGGAAATGGCCTTGAAAAAACGGCTCATTGATCGAGACGTTTTTGATCCCCACAATATGCTTTCCCGGTTCCATATCAATGATCCGGTCGACCAGCAAAAAGGGAAAGCGGTGGGGCAGAATCTCGCTGATCGTTTTGATATCGAAAAAGAATTTACCGGGCTGAACATTGCTGTATTTGGAGCGGATCTGTTTCTTTTTGTAGATGCTGCGTAATTTTTTAACCAGTTCGACATTGGCGGAATGGCCGGAACGAGCCGCCAGGATATGAGCTTTCAGGGGTACGCCGATCAGCGAGAGATCCCCGATCAGATCGAGCACTTTATGGCGGACCGGTTCATTGTAAAAGCGAAGTGTTGAATCATCATTCAGAATCCCTTTTTTCCCGATAGTAATATCATCTTTATTGAACATTTCCTTTAGTTTGACCAGTTCTTCCTGATCCAATTCCTTATCGATGATGACCACGGCATTGCTCAGGTTACCCCCTTTGGCCAAGCCGATCCGGCGAAGCATTTCGACTTCCGATAGGAAGCAGAAGGTCCGGGCGGCGGCATATTCGGTTTCGAACTCGCCCAGATTATACATCGAAGAGTATTGGGTGCCCAGAGCCGGATTTTGGTAATCGACCATAAAGGTAATCCGGAACTCATCGGAGGGCATGACGACGATATCGATATTGCGGCTGGGATCGCTATAGGTCAGGGTTTCATCGATGGAGAGGTAATCCTTGGGTGAGGCCTGTTCGACGAATCCGGCTTCCTTCAGGATGGTGACAAAGGGGAGGGCGGAGCCGTCCACGACCGGGGGTTCTTCGGCATCGACCTCGACGATGATATTATCGATTTCCAGGCCGGCGATCGATGCCAGAACATGTTCCACCGTGTGGATCTCCACCGAGCCGATGCCGAGGGTAGTTCCGCGGGTGATCTCGACCACATGCTCGATGTCGGCGGGAATCTCCGGTTGGTGGGGCAGATCGATTCGGACAAATCGAACTCCGGTATTGATTTCCGCCGGTCGAAAGGTCAGTTTGCACCAACATCCGGTATGAAGACCGATCCCTTCAATCGAAACCGGTTTGGCTATTGTTCTTTGATTTTCCAGCATGGTATAATCCTTTTCATCTTGAATTACTTGCGGGTTGATCCGGTAGGAATGGGGAGATCCAGTTTTTTGGCGATCTGCCTGATCAGACTCAGGTATTCCGGCAAGCGGTTGAGCGAGGCTTCGATCCGTCGTGCCAGTCCGATCGGCCGCGCCGGATAACCCAGCAAAACGGAATCATCCTCAATATTATTGTGGACACCCGATTTAGCGGCAATCATGACTCGATTGCCGATCGTCTGATGCCCGGCAAACCCCACCTGCCCTCCAATCATGTTTCGGGAGCCGATCCGGGTACTGCCGGAGATCCCGGTCTGGGCCGCAATGACGGTATGATCCCCAATCCGCACATTATGACCTACCTGGATCAGGTTGTCCAGTTTCACACCCTTCCCGATATAGGTCTCGCCCAGCACCGCCCGATCGATCGAAACATTGGATCCGATTTCGACCGAATCGGCAATCACAACCCGCCCGATCTGTGGAATTTTTTGGTATTCGGTCTGTTCATCGGGAGCGAATCCGAATCCATCACTTCCAATCACCGTTCCGCTGTGAATGATCACCGAATTGCCGATCAAGGACTGATAGCGTATCACCACGTTGGCATAAATGGTACAGTTTTCCCCGATGATCACATCATCTTCCAGGGTACAATTGGGATAGATCACACTTCCCTTCCCGATTTTCACTCGTTCACCCACATAAGCCCCCGGGTAGATCCCGACCTCGGAAGCGATTTCAGCGGTCTCGGCTACAAAGGCCTGGGGAGAAATCCGGCGTACCGGTTGAGGACTGCGATCGAACAGATGCAGAACTTTGGCAAAGGCCAGGTAGGGATTCTCGGTGATCAGGAAATCCAGATCAGCCCGGATTGTTTTGAGGCGTTCGAAGGCGGCGGAATTGACGATAACGGCATCAGCCCGGGTTGCTTCACACTGATGAAAGTACTTATCCTGAGCCAGAAAGGAGACCTCACCGGCCTGGGCATCTTCTAAGGTATTGAGTCGGCTGACGGTCCGTTCCGGTTGCCGGGCAACCAGCCGGGCTCCTGTCAGTTCAGCGATTTGCTGGAGGGATACCATTGGATTATTCCACCTTCTGAGTCAGTTTTTTAATGACCAGCTCGGTCAGATCCATCTCCTTTTCCGCATAGACGACATTGCTCTGGTAAACATCCAATACCAGGGTGCATTTTTCTTCATAGGCCACCTCTTTGATGGCATTCAGAATTTTATCTACAATCGGTTTGGTCAGTTCTTTTTCACGCTGTACGACCTTCCCGTTCTCACCCCAGATGGAATTGAGAAAGGTCTGGTATTCCAGTTTTTTGCTCAGGATCATATCATCCCGTTCTTTGACTTTCTGGGGATTCAACAGTAATTTCTGTTTTTCCAGTTCCTGCTGCATATCTTCAATCTCTTTTTTCAGCTCTTTGGCTTTGGTTTCCCACTCCTGGGTTTCCTTTTTCAGGGTTTCCTGAGCTTCCTGGTATTCTTTCAATTTGGAGCGGATATCGAAGGTATTGACATAGGCCGTTTTTTCGGCATAGAGCGCCGACACAAGACAAAGCAACAGGATAGAAGCATAACGAACCATCATCAGTAAGACCTCCCAACTTGGAAATGAGGTTTCCATCCCGGATCATCGCCGTCGAAACCATAGCCGAAGTCGAAGCCGATGATGCCCATAAAGGGGATCACCACTCGGGCTCCGAATCCGACCGATTTTTTCAGGTCGAACAGGCTGCTGTTGCGCATGTTGGTCCAGGCGTTTCCGGCGTCGGCAAACGCCAGCATATAGATCTGGTTTTCAACCACCGGGAAGGTGTATTCCATATTGAAGATATACATGACATTAGCCGCACTTTCATTCTCGGGATGAATGGCGCGATCTTCATAGCCTCTGACCTGGCCGTCATAGGCGGTGCCGCCGATCTGAAATTTTTCCACATAGGGGGTTTCAGAACTTTTCCCGAAGGCGCCGATATGGCCGAAGGTCATTTTCATCGACAGGACAAATTTAGAGATAGTCGGCAGATACCAGGAGGATTTGAAGATCTCTTTATGATAACTATAGGATCCGCCCAGAATCCCGCCGGCGATTTCGTAGCTCAAGGAATTGATGGAGCCGCTACTGGGGAAGGAGGGTTTGTCGACCGAGGAACGGGTAATGGAAAAGGTGAATGAGGAGGTGGTCTTTGGCCAGTCTTCATCCTGGTAACCGTAAACATCGTCGAAGTAATCGGAGAAATTGAGTAATTTTTGCTCATCGATCCGGTATCGGATGCTGGCGGAAAAGTAGTCATCCGGCCAAGTCAGACGGCGGCCGACCCAGACCGAAAATCCCTGGACATCCTGATCGAAGGCATCGATCCAGGTACGGCGGAGTTTGCGAATTTCAAAGCCGGCCTGGGTCGGAGTATCCATCAGCCAGGGTTCGGTGAATCCCAGACTGATGTTCTTGCGGTACTGGCCGAAATCCAGATTTAGATCGATCAATTGGCCACGTCCCAAAAAATTGGGCATTCCGATGGCAAAGGTCCCCACCAGCCGATCGCGTTCGCTCCAACCGGCGCCCATGGATACCTGCCCGGTCGGTTTCTCTTCCACCTGAAACACGATATTGACATGCTTATTATCGACCGCTTGAACATCCGGTACCACATTGTTGAAAAAATTCAACTGCATAATATCCCGAAAGGAGCGCATCATGTAAGACTGCCGGTAAACTTCGCCCGGAAAAACGATAATCTCGCGCCGGATCACCTTCTCCAGAGTTTTGGTATTCCCCTTGATCAGTACTTTGTCAACAAATACCGGTTCCTTCTCACTGATCGTAAAGCTGATATTCAGCGAATCTCCGGCGATCTGGATCTGATCCCGAAGATCCACATACAAATAACCTTCCTCACGATAGGCATTCATCAGTTCTTCCAGGCTCTTCTCATATTTCTCGATGTTATACCATTCTCCGCTGCCCATCTTCATCAGTTTGGTCAAAAGCAGATCATCAAATTTATTATTGCCTTCAAAGGTAATTTTCCCGATCCGATAGCGGATCCCTTCCTGGATTTTGATCTGGATGGCCAGGTCCTTCAAATTATCGGAATAGATCATACTGTCGCTGACAATATAGACATCCTTATAACCCTGTTTTTTATAGTAACGGATAATCTTGTCCTTGTCCTCGGCGTACTGTTCCTCTTTGAATTCTCCTTTTCGCCACAGGCTTTTCTGTTTGGTCTTCATCTGTTTACGGAGCTTTTTGGCAGGTACATTATCATTTCCGGTGAACAGGATCGAACGCACCTTGATTTTTTCACCCTCATTGATGGCGAAGGTGACACCGACCCGGTTGGAATCGGCGGCATTGGAGGTATACTCCGGGGTGATTTTAGCCTGTAGATATCCCTTTTCTTTATAGAGTTCATAGATGGTTTCGGTGGTTTTTTTCACTTCATTGGGAGAGAGGACCATTCCCTGGACCAGACTGATCTTTTCCAGGATGGTCTTGTCCTTGATTTTCTTATTGCCGGTAATTTTGAACTCTTTCAGGGTCGGTAAGTCCTTGACGGTGAAAACCAACATGATGCCGCCCAGCACATCTTGGGAATCGACCACGATATCGGAGAACAATCCGGTTTTCCAGAGGTTTTTTATAGCATTCTGAACGTCCTTCCGAAAAACCTCCTTATCCACTTTGAGTCCGGAATGAGTGATCAGCATCGTTTTCTGGGATTGTCGGCACCCGATAATATCGATTTCCTTCAACACACCAGCATAGACAGAGGATAACCCTATCCAGCAGACGAACATCAGATAGAGCAGCTTTTGCATGCAAGAAACTCCGATCCTTTTTGGAAAAAAGGGATTAATCCGCTAATAGATAACAGTTTTAAAACGCAACAATATAATAAACGGGGGTATAAAAGTCAAGGCTAAAAAAACAAACGCCCGTGATAGACCGGGCGTTGTGGGGACATGTAAAGGAGAGATTGTATCGTTTACAATTTTAATCATCGGCCGAATCGGGAAAAGCTTTAGGGTAAAGGGGTTAATTTTTTCCGGTATGACCAAAACCACCGGCGTTTCGGAGGGTATCATCCAGTGTTTCAACCACATTCCAATCAACATGAAAAACACGGCTGATCACCAACTGAGCGATTCGGTCTCCATGTTTGATTCCATAAGTCTGATCACCGAAATTGAACAGGATAATCTTCAGCTCACCCCGGTAATCGGCATCGATGGTGCCGGGTGAGTTCAGCAATCCGATCTGGTGGTTCAGGGCCAAACCGCTGCGTGGACGGACCTGAATCTCATAGCCTTCAGGAATGGCTACCGCCAAGCCGGTCGGGATGAGTCCCACACGGTGGGATTCCAAGTGATAGTCTTGATCCAGGCATGCGCATATATCCATGCCGGCCGCATGGTGACTCATATATTTCGGTAACGCTATCGTTTTCTCAGGTCTCAGGATTTTAATCCCGACCTTGATCGGTTGGATCTGATCCATCCACATCTCCAAAGTTAGACGCCATTCAAAACCATTCGTTTATAATAAAACCACGATTTCCGGAAGAGTTTTAGACTTGACTTTTCTTGTCCGGAATACTATTCTTTATACCGGCCGGTTCAGACAGGCCGGATAATACCGAATTCAACTTTTGAATAAGGATAAGGTTCCATGCAAATTTTGCACATTCAATATGATGATATCCAGAACACCTGGTTATCGGGCGGCGGGGCGCTCCAGGCTTACCAAATAAACCGCCGACTGGTGGAACGGGGGCATTCGGTCACCATGCTGACCGGGATATTCCCGGGCGGACAACGCGATGAGCGGGTCGATGGAATCCGTTATTTAAGGCTGGGAAATCCGGGGGGCTATTACCGCAGCCGTCTTAGTTTTTCCCGGGCCGTCGGCCGGATGATTCGCACTATCCCCCACGACCTGCTGGTGGAGGATACCTCCGCCTACAGTTATCCCTTTTCCTACTGGTACAGTTCCAAACCCCGGATCGCCATCGTCCATCACCTGATGGGATCCCACTCATTCCGGAAGTTCAAGCTGCTCGGATTGATCCCCTATGCCTGGGAAAGCTTCAATATCCGGCATTTTCAGCACATCATCATCGGTTCTCCCGGGACGCGCGACGAGATCAGGAAACGCTATCATCATCACTATCATCTCTACCATATACCCTATGGAATCAATCCGGATCTGTTCAAAAGCACCCCGGTCGAAAAGGACTATATTCTCTATTTAGGGCGGATGGATATCTACAATAAGGGAATCGATATTTTGCTGGAATCGTTTACCCGGATTATGAACGATTTCCCTGAGCTGCGGCTGGTGATCGCCGGCCGGGGGCGGGAGGAATCCGAGGTCCGAGAAATGGTACAGAAGCATCCGGCCGGGGATCGGGTCGAGTTTCTGGGACGGATTGAAGAGGATCAAAAGCGGGAGCTGCTGAGTCAATGCCGGTTGATGGTTATGCCCTCCCGGTTCGAAGGTTGGGGAATCTCAGCCCTGGAGGCCTCAGCCTGCGGAAAACCGGTACTGGGGACCGATATCCCGGGACTGAGGGATGCCGTTCTTCATCAACAGACCGGATGGCTGGCCAAATCTGAAGATCCCCAGGATTATGCCGACCAGTTGAAATACCTGCTCCAGGATCATTCATGCCGCCATCGCTTGGGCCGGCAGGCCAGGGAGTGGGCTCTCACCTTCAGTTGGGATCAACTGGCCGATCAACAGTTGGAAGTCTATCGCCGCATCCTCGCCGGAACTGTTCCAAACGCCTGATTCCTGTCAGGGTCGAAGGTATTGGTGGCAATACCCTGGATGATCACGCATCAATTGACACCCTTTTACATATCCCATCATAACCGAAAAGTCAGTCGGTTTAAGGAATAGCTAATCCATAAACAAGACTTCCAGAATCGATCCCAGATTATCCTTCCCCTCCAGAACCTTCAGATCAAAGACCTCCGTATAGCCGCAATTGTTACAGGATGCAAAGGCATAACGATGACTTTGAATTTCCAATAACCTGGACAATCCTGTACCGGACATGGCCAGCCGTTCGACATGAGCACCGCGCTGCCGGCATTTCGGACAGACAAAGGCATCCGCCAGTTTTTGATCGACCTCTTTCATTTCACTATTACTCCTGATTGAAGGTGAACACCCTTATGGTTGAGATCAATAGTTCGCTACCTTGTTGATACTATACGAGATAATCCCGGAATTGTTCCGTTCCCATCGGATCACGATCTCCCTCCAAAAGCCGATCGGTCATCGGAATCGACTAAGGCTCAGAACCTATCCATTCTATAGCCACGGAGCTTCAGCTCATTCAGCAGATCGTTCAACCGATGATAAAATTTATCGGTCCTTTCGGGATGGCTGCCGATATGAAACAACAGAATGAATCCGTTCAATCCGTCGGGATGGGCATGGTCATAGCGCAGGATATCATCCACGATGGTTTGACTTGAACGATAGGCCTTACCCATGGAGGGAATGGAATAATCCTGATTGGAGAGGGTACCCGGGGTATAATTGATCAGGACTAATCCCATTTGAGCGGCCCAATCGGCAATCCGGGCATTGTATTTTTCAAACGGGGGAAGAAAGAACGGAGCATCGGCCGGCTCAATGCCAAAGTCTTTCATCGCCCGGTAATTTCCGGCTATATCCTGACGGAATGCCTCGCAGGAAATTACCGGTACACCCGGTTGATCCGATGAGCAATAGAGAATGTGGTGGTCGGAATGCCCGCCCAGATAATGGCCGTCGCTTTTCAGACGACGGATGGCCGGGGCATTGGCCGGATTGCGATAAAAGTCACCGGTCAAGAAAAAGGAGGCTTTGGCCTGATGCTTCAAAAGCGCATCGGCGATCGCCATCCCCCCTTCACCGAATCCGTGTCCGGTAAAGACCAGCCGAATGGTTTTATGGGCCGAATCCATCCGCACGATGGCTCCCGATTCCGTCCGGCAATTTTGCAGGCCAGGATAATGGGAAAGGATATCGGAACGGTACAACATTCCCTGCGAGATAAAAAACAACGACTCACCATCAGCCGAAAACCGAATCTGCTCGGCGGATATGGGGCGGGAGGAAATTAGAGTCAGGTCCGGTACACTGAAAACCATGACGGCCTGATCCGTTGCCAGGGTTAGCCTGGCCGATTGCGGATCCAATGCAGCATCTCCAAAATCTCCGATATCGATCGTTTTGCGGCGGACAATCGCCCCGGAAGTGAAGGTGCGAACGATGATTTCCCGATCGGAGATTTCCAATAGATATCCGGAGAAAAGTGAGTCCGGGTTGGCCGAATGGAATGAAGAGGAAGATGGGGTAAAATAAAACACCTTCCGGATAAAGGCGGCATACCCGGTCAGATCACGGACTGTAGAAGGATCCGATCGATCCCAGATTCTGAGGCTGGAATCGCTTCCCCCGCCTGCCAAAAATCGACCAAAGGCGGTTCCACTAAATATCCAGCCCGGATAGCCGGCATAGAATCCAGTCTCAGTCAGGGTGGATAAAGAATAAACTCTGATCCCGGCATAGGTAGCCGCCCCGAAATAACCGGAATCCGGCAGCCTGATAATATCCCGGATAAAATCCTCCTGCAGCGGCGAGTGTCCTAGTAGCTTGCCCTGATCATTATATTGATAAACAGTTTTATCGCGGCCGGCAATTAAAAAAATACCGGAATCCGAACAATGAACCGATCCGATCGGGGCGTGCCGAACCACAATCTCCGTCTGACCCGATGGATCAATCTTCACAATATCACCTGAATCCGTCATTCCAATTATTCGATCACATCCGGGTTGGCGATCAAACGCAATCAGCCTCCCCGCTGTTCCGGTTTCGATTGGCTGCATGGCGTTCCTTTCCACTGGGAATAAACCCCACATCAAGATTATCCAAAATCCGATTCGTTTCACATTGGCTCCTTCGGTTTGCTTGGTAGAAATATCAGAATAGAATATATCGAACCGGAAATCAATATAAAAAACAGCTCCGGATAAGAATCATACCGCCATTATGATATACTATGCCAAACCCGGATTCCGCCGTATATCAGGAACCGTCGGGGATCAATCATCACCATTTCATCAAACAATACCCATTCCCCTTTCTATTTTTCGGAATTGCCACGGGAAGAATGTAATCCGGTCGCACTACAACCCTGAAATTACCGCAGCAACAGGAGTTTGCCGACCATGGACTGGTGAGCTGTTCGGATCCGGTAGAAATAGATCCCCGAGGAAAGGGGGTGCCCGGCCGGATCACACCCGTTCCAGATAATCTGATGGATTCCCGGTTCCATTCCGGTTTCGGCCGTCAATTCCATCATCCATTGTCCGGCGGTATTATACAGATCGATCGTGACCGGAGCGGCCTTTCCCAGCTCATACGTGATTCGGGTAGAGTGATTGAAGGGATTGGGATAATTACCGAGCAGCGTCAGTTCCGGTTTGGATCGAGCCGACTCAGGGTCCTCGATGCCGGTCCCGGGAAGGGTAGTGAAGGTTCTATCCTGGCTACTATTGATTCCCCCCTCATTTTCTCCAATTAATCGATAGTGATAGGTTTTATTCGGTGTCAATCCGCTGATAACTGCGCTGACCTGAACCGGATCCATACCGGAGATGGAAGCGGGTGAGGCTTGAATCATGGAACCATAATCGGTAGTTCTTCCGTATTCAAATGTGAGACTGGAAGTCAGATTATTGGCAACGGCCAATCCATGCAAGACGGCCTGAGTGGATTGGATATCGGTAGCGTCGGTTTCCGCCACGGAAGGAGGCAATCGGCTGACATCATAGACCTTCAGGTTATGATATCCCCATCCCCCGGCAATCAATCGGCTGCCGTCCTGATTGTAGACTAATCCGCGGGGAGTTCCATGATCATAGATGATGGTCATAATCCGGGTACCCAGTCTTACATCAAATGTCTCGATCTTTTTGTAGCTGACGATCGATAAATAAAAGCCACAGGGTGAAAAATCCATATCCTTCATTTCATACGCACCGAACATAACCGAAACAGGCGAATAGTGATCGGAGTTCCAGAGATGGATAACGCCATCATAATACCCGGCTGCCAGATGTGTACCATCGGGTGAATAGCTGACACAAGTTACATCAGCGTCATGCTCGCATAAGGAATGCTGTAATTCTCCGGTCAAAGCGCTCCACACTAAGACCCTTCCATCCTCACCGCCGGCAACAACGGTTTTCCCGTCCTTGGAAAAAGTCACACTGCGAACCTGGGATTGGTGTCCATCCAATGTCAACAGTAACGTATAGGTCGCCACGTCCCATAGCTTAACCGTACTGTCACTGCTGCCGGAAACCAACCAATGACCGTCCGGGGAAAAATCCAGGGCGTTGATTACTTTGGTGTGAGCATCAAAACGGTTCAGAAGTTCACGGCTGACCGGATTGTAAATACTGATTTTTTTCTGATACCCGATAGCCAATCGGCTCCCATCGGGCGAAAAGGCCAGAGACCCACACTCTGAGTTATAACTGGACGGCAAGCTATCGCATTGTGTTAAATCGGGATCACTCCACAATCGGACATCCCGTCCGTTCCATCCTGCAACGCCCAACTGACCCGTACTACTGAGATCAAGGGATTTGATATCCCGACTGGATCCATACCAGCTCCCCGTTTCCTGATACGACGCCATATCCCACATTTTAATATTAGAATCATAACTACATGATGCCAAACGGGTTCCGTCGGGTGAGAAATCAAGATTATTAATATCGGCTCCTCCAGCCTTAAAGGTTTTCAGTAGAGTTCCGTTATCCACATTCCAGATCCGGATTGAGTCATCCTTCCCGACTGTGGCTAAACGGTTCCCAGCCGGTGAGAAGTTAACCCTGCAAAAATAACTGGACGGGATATTCAACGTATGTAATCCGGTTCCGCTGACGGCATCCCAAATTCTGACGGTACCATCAGCGCTGCCCGATGCCAGCCGGGTTCCATCGGATGAAATATCAAGATCATAGATCCCTCCAGTATGCCCATACAATGTATCACAGGCGGATCCGGTCAATCGGTTCCAGATCATGATGGTACTATCCATACTACAACTGGCCAGATGGATTCCATCCGGAAAAAACCGGACGGCATCGACATAACCACGATGTCCGATCAGCGAATCCAGCAATTGACCACTGGATGTATCCCAAAGCCGGATAACGGTACTATTGCCCGACGAGACCAGAATAGAATCATTCGGGGAAAGATCCAATGACAGGATACGCCCCGGATAACGGGGAGTAATGTATATGAGCCCTCCGGAAGCTACTTCACAACAAAATACATATCGATTGACATCGGTAGCATAAACCCGATCACCCGCATGGGAAATCGTCATCGCCGTCACTTCGGCAAAAAGATGAAGAATGGAATGAACCAATTGGCCGGTGGCATGATTCCAGACCCTGATGCCGGCATCTTCTCCCGCCGATAACAGCCAGTTTCCATTAGGATGAAAGCGAATACCACACACCGATCCGGGTAATCCATCGACACTCGAAACCGGTTCGATATTCCGGCGGGCCACATCCCACCAGGCCTCATCAAGCGGATTGTCCCTAAAATCAGGCCGGACCGATTCATGACCGCTTCCACCCCTTTCTACATCCCATTCTTGTGCGGCGAGATGGACGACTCTAAACTGAACCGTTATCAGCAAGACAAGCTTGAATAAAACACTACAACGGATCATGATTTCTCCTTGGTGTGATCATTAAACCAGCGGTATTAACAGGCAAGCCGGGTGGAAAATATCCATCGATCGGCACTCCCGAGACGATATTGGTCAATCCATTCCGGATTGACCATTTATAACCGAAATCCAGGCATCTGAAAACCCCCATCGATTATTTCAGGAGCAGCATCTTCCCGACCTGCCGGGAGTGAGTGCTGCGAATGGCATAATAATAAAGGCCGGACGGTACCGGTTGACCGGTCTGATCGCAGCCGTCCCAGACGCTTTCATGCCGGCCGATCGCTACGTAGGGACAGGATTCCAGCCTGCAGATCAACCGCCCGGCCAAGTCAAACAAGTCGATCTCGACCCGGGTCGAGTGTCCCAGCTCATACACGATCCGGGTGGACGGATTGAAAGGGTTGGGATAATTACCGAACAGGGTCAGTTCCGGATTGGATCGAGCCGATTCAGGATCCTCGATGCCGGTCCCGGGCAGGGTGATGAAGGTTTTATCCTCGCTACAATTGATCCCTCCAGCATTTTCACCCCGGAGCCGGACATAATAGAGTGTATTGGGAGATAATCCACTGATAGCGGCGGTGATCCAGGTTTGGTTCTTACCGCTGATGGAAGCCGGAGAGGTTGCTGCCGTTGAACCGTAAGCGGCGGATGTACCATACTCGATGCAGAGACTGGCGGCATTTCCATTGGCAATGCCTATCCCACGGATCACAGCCTGTGAGGACTGGATATCGGTAATGTCGCTGACGATCAGTGAGGGAGGCAACTGGCTGACATCATAAATCCGCAGGTTGTGATACCCCCAGCCGCCGGCAATCAGCCGGCTGCCGTCCGGTGTGAAGGCCAGGGTGCGGGGATACCCATGATCATATCGGAACGATTTGATGGTACAGCCCAGGTAAACATCGATAATCGATAGAATCCCATTCTCACTTCCAGCCGCCAGCTTGCTGCCGTCCGGGGAAAAGGCCACGCCATAGCAGTTATCTCCTTGACTGAACGAAAAAAGCGGAGACCCGTTGATGGCATTCCAGATCCTGATAGTGTTATCATCACTGGCCGAAGCCATCAGACTGCCGTCCGGGGAAAAAGCCACCCCGTTAACATCACCGGTGTGCCCCTCAATCACATAGTGTTGCTCACCGGTGGTGGTATTCCATACGATGATTTTATTTTTATCATCGCCGGATGCTACCGTTTTTCCATCCCTGGAGATGGTCACTGTAGTGACTTTATCCTGATGTCCAATCAGCGCACGGATCAGGGTTCGGGTGGCCACATCCCAGACTTTGACGGTACTGTCATCTCCGCCGGAAATCAGCATACTACCATCCGAAGAATAAATCAATGAATTGACATGGGTGTTATGAGCTTTAATATTGTCAATTTTGGTTCCGGTTTCAGGATTGTAAAACCAAATCTCTTTATAATGTGCGGCCGCTAATTGTTGGGCATCCGGAGAAAAGGACAGACAATTGATGGATGACGGGTATCCAGCAGGCAGTTCTTTGACAAGATTCCCGTCCGGAACAGTCCAGATCTTGAGAATCCTATCACTCCCGCCGCCGGCCACCCGGCTGCCGTCCGGACTGATTGAAATGCCAAGCATGTAATCCGTACTGGCATTCCATTCCCTGATCAGGCTATAATCGGACATATTCCACAGTTTGGCCTTGAAATCAGTACCCCCGGAGACCAGTCGGGAGCCGTTGGAAGAAAACTCCAGGCTGTAAACATATCCGTCATGAGCCTTGAATGAATTGATCAGGGTTCCGGTATTGACTTCCCAGATCTTGATATAGCCATCGGTACCCCCGGTCGCCAGCTTACTGCCGTCCGAAGAAAAGTCAAGCGTATAAAGATAACCGGAATGTCCGCTCAGGGTTCTGACCTCAGTCCCAGTCGATACATCCCAAAGCTTGACTTTGGAATCGAAACCGACCGAAGCTATTTTGCTGCCGTCCGGAGAAATATCCAGCCTGAAAACATCGTTGATATGACCGATCAGGGTATCGACAGCCAATCCGGTTAAACGATCCCATATGATGATCAGTGTATCGGCACTAGCGGAAGCTATCCGGGTTCCATCCGGAAAAAACTGAACTCCATAAACCAATCCTGTATGGCCGGTCAGGGTATTTAAAACCTGGCCGGTGGCAATATCCCAGATCCGAAGATTTCTGTCGTGCCCCCCGGCTACCAGCATCGTTCCGTCCGAGGAGAAATCCAGACAATAGATCTGACCGCTGTTTCCGCTAAATTCCCGAATCAATTGGCCGGTATTGATATCAAACAGGAATATTCGTGAATTTTTATCCGTGACAGCCATCATTGTACCGTCGGGAGAGATCGTCATATCGGAAACATAACTGGTCAGCTTCAAAATGACTCTGATCAGGTTGCCGGTTGCGATATCCCAAATCCGAATCGTTCCATCCTCCCCACCCGTCACAATCCACTGACCGTCGGGGTGAAATCGAACCCGTTCAATGTTTCCCCATACCCCATCCCATCCGGTATAGGGGTCAAAATCATCATCGGCTGGATCCCACCAGCGATTCTCCACCGATGGAGAACTTTCTCCCAACCATGGATCCAGCGACTCCTGCCGGTCACATCGGTTAAGGCACTCATCCGTCCATACCGGGTGAATGACGATCATGGCCGTCATCAGGCAAAACAAAACAAACCTGCAAACCGATCTCATAACCGCTCCTCCTTGTTATCCTGTTTCAGGATATAACAACGGATTATTGAACGTGATTGATAATTAACCAATTGAAAATGATTGATTACCATAGTTAATAATAAATGATATTCCATTATTTGTCAATTTTCAAATCAAATATAACCTATCATTCATTTTTGTTGTTAAGTCTTGATTTATCAAAGCTGATGACCAAGGGCCAAAAAATTGACAACACCAATTAAATTATTTTTTGGGATCCGGTGATTTGTCACCGAATTGTCACAATCGGTAACACTATGTAACTTTATGTAATTTAACTACTTATATGCATTTTGAACTGGAACTTTTCCTCACAAATGCCGTTATTAGTGATAGAAGTTAAAAAAGAGGATGTCACTCAACCAAAACCAAGGAGCAAGTCATGAAAAAGCAAGTTCTGTTCGCCGTCAGCCTGATTCTGATGTCCATCGTTCCGGCCGTCGCCCGGGATTATACCCCGATGCAGTATTGTTATTTTATCCGGCAACAGTATCCTCAAACGGAAAAAATCAGTATCCTCATCGATGAGGATTCGCTGGAATCTAAAAAAAGGGACATTGAACGGGCTTTAGCCTCCTTTTCACTTCAGGCGGTGGTCTATCCGGTCGGATCCAGCCGGGATCTGAACCAGGTGATGAAAAAACTTCCCGACAGCAGTCTGGTATGGGTGATCGGATCGGAAGATCTGGACCACACCCTTTTTCTGTCGCCGTTTGAATTTATCTGCCGGAAGGGACACAGCGGCCTGATCAATCACGAACTGGTCCGGGACTACGCTCAGAATCAGGACCGCCATTCGGAATATGAACATGCATCCAAATGAAACCGGCTCTTGCAATTTTAAAAAAAATGAATAGATTAGACAAAACAACGATTTTACCAAGCAGGCCATTATGAAAAAGCACCTGATCCTGATCATCATACTGATGACGGCAGTCACCTTCAGTCAGGCAGAAAATCGGAAAGAGATCAATCTGGGCGGAGAATGGAAGTTTCGGATCGGCGATCGGCCGGAATATGCCCAACCCGCTTATTCGGACCAGAGCTGGAAGCGGATCCGGGTACCCTCGGATTGGGAGAACCAGGGTTATCCCGGGTATGACGGCTATGCCTGGTATCGGATCCAGGTTCGTATTCCATCGAATCTGAAAACCCGGGAACTGGAGTTGATGATGGGCCGGATCGACGATGTGGATCAGGTTTTCCTGAACGGGGATTATATCGGAGGAAAAGGCAACTTTCCACCGGGTTACAGCACCGCCTATAACGAATGGCGGGAGTATCCGATACCGCCGGATTTTATCCGCTGGGATCAGGACAACCTGATCGCGGTAAGGGTCTTTGACGAAGGGCTGAATGGAGGTATTATAGAGGGTCAACCCGGAATCTATTCGGTCGATCCCTCCGGATCTCCGGCGCTCAATCTCTCAGGTTTATGGAAATTCAGGACCGGAGATTCACCCCAGTATGCCAAACCGACCTATAATGATATCGGTTGGAACGAATTGCTGGTCCCTGCCATGTGGGACAGCCAGGGATACCGGGATTATGACGGCTGGGCCTGGTACCGCAAAACCTTCCGCATCCCAACTCATCTGGCCGATGAAGAACTGGTGCTGGTGGTCGGGATGATCGACGATATGGACCAGACCTTTTTCAACGGTGAGATGATCGGCCATACCGGCAATTTCACTCCGGAAGAGATGACCATGATGCAGAACAACTACTGGAATCAGCTTCGCTATTATTATATCCCGCCCCACCTGATCCGCAAAAACGGTCCTAATACTATCGCCGTCCGGGTGTATGACGTCTGGAAGGACGGCGGAATCTACCATGGACCGGTGGGAATCATGACACAACAACACTATATGGAACTACAGAAAAAAAATCCGCCACAATCACTATGGAAATCAATTCTTGACGGACTATTAAAAAATGAAAACTGATCCCTCGCGATCGCTCAATCGCGTCATCCTGATCAGCATCGGCCTGTTTCTGGTCCCGCTGCTGCTGTTCACCTTTTTCCAGATGAGCGAACGGCAGAAAGAGGAAGCGCTCCTGCAGAGTGTCTATCAAAAACAGTTTGCCGGGATCCTGTTTTCCATCAATCAATACTGCTGGGATTACAGCAAAATGATCTTTTTTACCATTCCGGAAGAAATAAAATCCAACGCCATCTCGCAGGGAAGAGTCCAGGAATGGCTGCAAAGCCGGCCGGAAATCGAATTTTTGATTCTGCATCCCCGGAATGAATCGCCCCGGGTCTATATGCCCGATTCGGTCACCCTGGCCAAAAAACGCTTATTTGAGGATACCACCTATTTATCGGTATACGGGAATACTATTCCGCCCCTGGATACGCAGCCCATCAGCGATCCGTCCAAGATCAGCCTCCACTACCTTAAAATAGTCCACTACTATCATGATCAATATTCAAGTATGATGGAAGATGCCGGGGAAAATTATCTGCGTCCGGTCTCGATTCCCTGGGATACACTCTCCGACCGGGGGAAAAACTGTCTATTGTTTCAGGTCTCCCATCAGTTGACGGGAGCGGTCGTGATCGACAACCACCGGTTCATCAACACCATATTAAGACGCAACCTCACCTCAATCGATACAGCCGCTTTTGTATATGGGCTTCGCCTGCGCACTAATCCCGGAACCATCTATACCAGTACCGAAAACAGAAATCAGGTTTATGAACTACAGGAAAAATTCTGGATCCTGCCCGAATGGGAGCTGGTGATCGGCCTGAAGGGGGCCTCCATCCAGCAGATCATCCGTCAGAAGATCTGGCTCTCGATGGTCTTCCTGGTGGTGGTCGGGTTGACCCTGTCGGTCGGACTATTTTATCTCATCTATAATATGCGCAGGGAACGGATGCTGGCCCAAATGAAAACCGATTTTGTAGCCAATGTCTCGCATGAATTGCGCACCCCCCTGGCCCTGATCCGGATGTATGCCGAAATGATGCTGATGGGCCGGGCCATCACTCCCGAAAAAAGCCAACACTATCACCAGGTCATCCTGAACGAATCGATCCGGCTGACCCAGTTGATCAACAATATCCTGAACTTTTCCAAAATTGAGTCCCGGCAGCGGACCTATCACATGCAGCCGGCTCAACTGGAACCTTTACTGCGGGAAATCCTGGACATGTACCAGTTTCACCTGGAGCAAAAAGGATTTACCCTGGAACTGTCCATTCAGCCCGGTTTACCTGAAATCGAGCTGGATCGCGAGGCCGTAACCCAGGCCATCATCAATCTGCTGGACAATGCCGTAAAATTTTCCGGAGAATCCCGCCGAATCGACATCAGCCTCCAAGCTTCCGGCTTCGGCCAGGAGCTGGCTATCCGGGATTACGGAATCGGCATTCCGGCCGGGGAACAGCATAAGATTTTCGAAAAATTTTACCGGGTGGAAAACAGTCTGACCCAGTCCACCAAGGGAACCGGATTGGGACTCAGCCTGGTCCGGCATATTATGGATGCCCATGGCGGCACTATCGGCCTGGTCAGCCGGGCCGGCCAGGGCAGCACCTTCAGTCTGAATTTTAAAAGCGGAGGAGTCTGAGCCTATGGCTACCATACTGATTGTCGAGGATGAAATCGAGATGGCCAACGGGCTGAAAGATGCCCTGGAATTTGAAGGTTATCAGGTACTGATCGCCCATGACGGGCAGCAGGGACTTGACCTGGCTTTAGGAAAGCTGCCGGCCCTGGGAGGGCTACCAGCTTTAGGAAAGCTGCCGACCTTAGGAAGGCAACCAGCCCTGGGAGAACAGCCTGTTCCAGGATGGCAACCTGGCCTGGGGGGGCAACTTGCCCTGGGAGAGCACCTTGCTCACATCGATCTGATCATTCTGGATCTGATGCTGCCCAAGAAATCGGGATTCGATGTCTGCCGCGAGATCCGTGACCACAAGCTGAAGCTGCCGATTCTAATGCTGACGGCCCGCGGCGATGAGATCGACAAGGTATTGGGACTGGAGCTGGGAGCCGACGATTACATCACCAAGCCTTTCAGTCTGCGGGAATTACTGGCCCGGGTCAAAGCCTTGCTGCGGCGCTATCTCGATCCGGAACGCCCGCAGTCCGAACGGACCATCATCGGCAACATCAGCGTCGATTTTGAGCATTACAGCGCCCGCGACAGCCGGGGAGAAATCGAATTCACCGTCAAGGAATTCGATATTTTAAAGTACCTGGTTCAGCACCGGGGAGAAACGGTCAGCCGCGATAAACTGATGGAATCGGTCTGGGGGTACGAGGAGGCTCCGACCTCCCGGACTGTCGACAATCATATCCTGAGATTACGCAAGAAAATCGAGACCGATCCGGCCAATCCGGTCCATATTCTGACGGTGCACGGTATCGGCTACAAATACATCCCTTGATTCGAGCCCGACCATTCCGCATTAATCCGAATGATTCTAAGCCTTCGATTCGACGATGGAGTAAGACGATATATCGACCCGGACAATTCCTTATTCAAATCCATCCCATTCCCCTGCCGTCAGCCGCAGACGAGACCGACTGTCCGGCTTGCCCGGTGTCCCTGCCGCTATCGATACGGACCGGATATCGCGAGTATGCCCCGTTAGAAATTGAACTGCAACTGCAATCCGATCCGCTGATGGGTGAATGTCAACGACGGATTGATCATGATCGCCCGCCGGCGATCCTTTTTCAACAGATGATGATCCATCCAATAGGCGATGCCGGACGAAGTTACGGAAAGGATCAGATGAATTGCCAAACCATCGTGAATCACATCCCGTCCCTTGATCAAACAGGCTCCTCCGACCACTACCGAATTGAGAGCCAGGGTGGTCAAAAATATCGGCCGCTTATGGATCGAGATCAGGGATGTTCCGGCGCAACTGCCCAATGCCAGAGATGGGATCGTCGCTGTTCCAAGTCTATAAAAAATTGCGGCATCTTCGTTCTTTGACGTAGCGCGACACACTAAGATAATCCACGTTGGAATGGTAACCAGAGCAAACGGCATCGCAAATCCGACCAGGCTCGATCCCAGATACAGACCATAGTGCGGCTGTTTCTTCCGGGCATTGACGAGATCCCGGATTCCGATCTCATCGGCGCTGACAGAATCGAACACCACAATAATCAGCACTATAACGGACCGGCCAAGCGTGTGTTTCATATTCCACATTCCGTGGTTAATCGGGTTTTGATCATCTGAGCGATGAATTGACAATAATCATCAACGGCAAGACTATCGATCGGTTCCACACAATCACAATCATTTTCACTATCCCATCTTCAACTCTTTTTAAAAAAATCCTCCAGAAAATTGCGATAGAGCAGTTTGATATCGGCATAGATCCGGCTGCCGTGATTCAGATGAAAGCGCAAACCGGAATTGCCGGTATACAGCTCGTACACGGTCTGATCCTCGGTGCGATAAAATACGGTGTGCACATCGAGTTTGGCTATTCTTTCAATTTCATTCCGGATGAGCGCAGCATCATGGAAATCAAGGGAGACGGAAGTGGAATCCTGACAATGGATCACCGAATCGATCACCGGGAGCATCAGATCAACCAGTTGAGGCGCTACCGATTGAATGCCGCGATAGCCGTTCAGAGCCGCTCGGGATTCCCGGATCTGCAGTAGAATCAGATCCTGATCATCGTAATTATCTCGCAGATAGGTTTCGACATACAAATCGATCGCCGCCGGATCGGAGGTTTTGGAATAGAGGATCGGTAGAGAGAGTCCGATCACCCCTCCCAGGATGATATCCGCCAGCCTGCCCAAACAATACCCGGCATCAAAATCCGAAAAAGGAGGACCATCCCCATCCGATTTTTCTTTATCACGGCGAGAAGCGAACGGCCCGAATTTTTCGCCGGCAATCACGCCTACTGCAGCACCTATCACATAAGCCGCCGTATTCGGTTTTCGCTTGGGAAACGTCAACTGGGAACGAGTCAGTTGAAGTTTCGATTGGCATACCGATAAGCTGTCCCGGGAAATCAGTTGTCCGTAGCATTCGGATCCATCGATCAGATTAACGAGCAAAATCCCGATCATTCCTAACGCGATCAAGCGTAATGTCATCTTATCCTTGTTCACTGATCATCCTCCACCCTTTCGCTTGAGATCGGTAAACCATCCATCGGTTACCATCATCCGAATTCTCCTCATCAAGGGGTATCGATTAATGGAATGGGCCACCCCCATGACTAAAATCAAAATCCCGATGGGCTTTGTAGTAATCGAAGAGATAGGTATAGTAAAGCGATCTCAGTTTATTCAGCCCGGAATCTCCATGCTTACTGACGGCAACGAATTCGGCCGGATAGGACATGATTCGGATGCAACTTCGATCCTCGCCCGACTCGATCGTCAAACTTTTCATGTCCATGGATAGATTATCCAGTACCGACATGATCCGATCCGGATGGGTTCCGATCTGAATCGTCTCACCGTCGCGGCTGACATAAAAACAGGAATCACAACACTCACCGACAATCTGAGCGAACGGGATTTTGATACTATTCCCCTTATCATCGCCATATAAAGACAATCGGGCTTCCGGATTGCCGATCCATACCCCATAGCCGGTATCGAGCATAGTATCGAGAAACTGTTTTATATCATGGTTACGCTGCGTTTTCAATTGAGAGGATTCAATTCCCCACCCCAAGCCCAGACCGATCAGACAACCCAGACTGATTTTGAACAATCCCGACTTATTGATTTTCAGATGCGGTTCTCCGGATGAATTCAAATCATCATCCTTTTCCGTCAGTGCAGCAAAAACAATACCGCCGATTCCCCCTAAAACCAGACCCTTGTACTTTGTGATGCGGAATCGGGTTTGGGGACAAAGAACCTGAGTTGAATCGAAATCCGTAACCGAAGAATCAGAAAACTGGTTTTTGTAAAATCTGACATTCGGAAGATATCCCTGATCGGCATTCAGTATCTGAACAGCCATCAGAATTACAAACAGCAATCGCCATGAATCCATTTTAAACTCCCAAAATTAATACCGGATCACCCCGGATCAATCCGAGCCAAAACCACCCCGTTAAAAATTGAACTGTAACTGCAATCCGATCCGCTGATGGGTGAATGTCAACGAAGGATTAATCATGATCGCCCGCCGGCGATCCTTTTTCAACAGACGATGATCCATCCAATAAGCGATGCCGGACGAGGTTACGGAAAGGATCAGATGAATCGCCAAGCCGTCGTGAATCACATCCCGTCCCTTGATCAAACAAGCCCCTCCGACCACAGCCGAATTGAGAGCCAGGGTGGTCAAAAATATCGGCCGCTTATGGATCGAGATCAGGGCTGTTCCGGCGCAACTGCCCAATGCCAGAGATGGGATCATTGCTGTTCTGAGTTGATATAAAATTGAAAGCGCGGCTAACTCTCCTTTTGCATCATCCTTAGCTATTAAGATAATCCACGTTGGAATGGTAACCAGAGCAAACGGCATCGCAAATCCGACCAGGCTCGACCCCAGATACAGACCATAGTGCGGCTGCTTCTTCCGGGCATTGACGAGATCCCGGATTCCGATCTCATCGGCTTGGATGGTCTGAAAGAATAACCACATTAACACTATCACTATAATTGGCTTTTTCATAATTCCTCGGTCAATGATCATTATCTATCGATAATAAACCGTTATTAATCAAGTTTTAAATCCTATTATCCACTATGCGTTTCTTTTTGGATAGCACGGCGGTCAGCCTGTATAAATGCTGTCCATTTTATGGGGTGGAACAACCCTTGGATAGATTTCATAACCTACTCTGAAAACGAACCCATTAATAAATGAATCTTAAGAATCCCGATTACCGCGATGATCTTTTTCATCCTACCTCCTGGTTTGATTCATCGATCAAGAATACAAGGACGATCAATAAACTATTATCTCAATACTACACCACAAAAATCATCATGTCAAGTGTTTTTTTAGCATTTTTCAGTTTATAAAAATATTAGTTATGAAATATCAATACTTTTTTCATCCCTATTAATCCATACTATATATTACGGCAAACGTAAAGCATTACTCTGTACATCGTTAACGGGAAAAGCCGGCAATGATCCGGACGATAGTCTCTATTTCACTCCCAGGAAAAAGGGGAGATGCGATTTCAGGTTAAAGTTCAGTTCAGGATGGTTCCGGGAATATAACGCGGTGGAGGATCCCCCGTCCAGGTTGATCACATCCAACGCTTTGCCCCGGAACAGATCCAAACTCAACAAGTATTCGCCCAGTTCGGTCAGATTCATTTTCTCCCGGACGATAACCAGGAATTTATCACGGTGATCAATCGAAGCCACCAGCGTCCGTTCCGCCTTCCTGCCCCCGTTGATCGAGGCATCGATCGATGCGGTATCCAACCGGCTATCACGAATCACCAGCGGCCCGGTCTGGATCTCGAGGATGTCGGGTCCGGATTGAGGTTGGTAATCCCGATAAGGATAAAAATCGATCCGGTTTTGGCTCCGGTCATAGCGGATAATATGGGTCAATTGTTTGTCCTCGGCGATCGGGGCGATCGAATCGCCGAAGATGCTCAGCAGGCCGACATGCTGAATCCCGGTATAATACCCTTTCAGCAGATCTCGTTGGCCGGAAAAATAGGAGGCATTGACCAGATAATTCCAGCCTTCTGCCTCGGCGGTTTCCTGCACTGTTCGGGTATTGGCGGGGAAATAGATAAAATGGAGGGTATCGGGAACGGCAATCAGGGTGACCTGATGATCCGGGTACTGATGGATGATCATCCGGCCATCCCGGATGGTTTCAGTCGGAGCGCCCCATGGAACCGCGCTGTCATGAAGGGGCTTGGCGGATTGACAGACCGATAATCCGAACAGGGCCGACAATCCCAAAACAATTCCCATCAGTCGGAATCTCAATACGCCGGTTTTCTGCCGACAATCACACCGTTCGTGATTCATTTTTATCCTCCGCCTTTTCCCTGAGTCTTCATTCCTTTTCATTCTGTTCAGCAACAGGTGTTATCCATGCTTCAAACAACCCAAATACCGGTTGGGTTCCCGTGAAAACCAACATAGGCTATCCTTTTTCCAATCAGAACAAATTCGATCAATATTGATTCTTGATACATCGTACCGAGCAGCCAATTTTTTTATTACACGGACACCATAATATGGCTGCTGCAAAGGAATCTATGAATCTCCCTAGTGCATTATTATCATCATGCTCCGTGCAGGACCAGAAATTAGCAATGCCACCAATGCCTGTATATGCTCCGGGGAATTCGGGGTGTTCTCCAATACGAGCTCCGGCTGGGAGGGCGGTAAATCCGCTGCTGTTGGTTGCGGATTGATTCGGAGCCTCCCAGTGCTCCGTGCCGGCTTCTTTCATCTTTCCTCCGGCTTTACTCCTCCCGCCAAGATAGTTGATCAGAGTCTCCCATTCCGCATGATCGGGAATATGCCAGCCTCTGGGTGCAATTCCCCGCGAATCCATGACGGCATACCAATTGTAAAGCCGTCCGTAGGTCGCAACATACGATGTGTCATTGTCGTAATTGCAATAGGCTCCGGTCGTCAATTCACTCCACTGTATGCTGTCCGTGATATTCGGTATTTCAGCCTTATTCCGGTATCGGGTTGTCCTTAGGTTTTCAGCCATCCAAATCTGATCACCGATTTGGACCGTTTTGTAGGTAATTCCGTCGCGAGGATCGGTAAATTCGCCATAGATCGACCTGAAATCAAATTTGTAGCATTCTCCGCCATTCGGGATCTGATTGTCCAGGGTATCATTGATGTATTCGGTCGCATACCCGATAAAGCGATAGGTATCGCCGGGATTGAATGATCCGGTTTTGTTCAGTGATGGATGGTCATCCGAAATCTGCCCCTGATGGACGATGGTGATTGTCTGTCCGGTCGTTCGGCCCATTTTCAATACCTTGATCGATTGGGTTTCTTCTCCTGTCGTGGCTGCAATAATGTAAATCCCCTGAGCCAGGCCTTTTCCCTCCAGACTGAAATGATGACATCCCGCCCCGTATTCTCCAGTCATGGATGCTGTTTTCCGTCCCACCAGATCAAAAACCGAGATGGTCAATGGTTTTTGAGCCTGAAGATGGATTGTGAAACCGGCTTGGTTTTCAAAGGGATTCGGGGAGTTCCGAGAGATGGAGAAATTTGAAGGATCAATTATACCGGATTCCTCAATTCCCGTAAAACCGTCCAAATCCAATGTGTTTGACAAAATCAGGGTCGTATCGCGGAACTGGGTTTTATTCAGGACCCTGATGCTGTCGATCTCAACCACCTTTCCGACAGAGGTGTCTCTCCCGATGAAACGGATCTCATGAGCCAATGAAACATGCGTCATTATCATACTGCCGACTATCGTCATCATCGTTATCATAATGATAAATCGGCTGATTGTCATTTTCAATTCCATTCGATCACCCCATTTGTCATTTGATCAGGATTGACTTTACCACGCACGAAGACGATTGATTCTCGATCTTAATAAAATAGAGTCCGGATGGAAGAGCCGTTCCGGATCGATCCCTGCCATGCCATACAAGGGTATGATCCCCGGCGTTCATGCTGCCCTGGAAGATTTGCCGACAACATTGACCTTGGCTATTATAGACCTTGACGGAAACCGGTCCGTTGACAGGCAAATGGAACCGGATTTGGGTGTCACCCGAGAATGGATTGGGGGCGACGATCGCGCTAATGGTTTCTGAATCGCTCATCGCATCCGGAGATTCCACCAAGCCGGTTTTGATTTTGATGCCCTTGAAGATCCTTCCTCCGGCTCCGACGGCCCATAGGGTGGAATCGCCGACCATTTCAATGGCTACCAGTTCGGTATTTATGAAATCACTCCCGATATCCTCCCACCACTGTCCGTAGCTGTCCGTATAGAATAACAGATCGCCTCCTCTATAAGAAACACCTCCGGTATCCGCCAGGATGATGATGTCCTTGCCGGAAATGACTTCGAGATCATTTATGGAGTATACATCCTGATCATCAAAAGTCATTTCACGTTTATAGAACCAATTGATTCCGCTATCGTCGCTCCGGTAAAACATCCAACCGGCTACGATCATGGTATCGGGAGGGGCCAATTGGATCTGGTCAACGACCATATTTAAAATAATCAGTTCTTCCCAATGATGCCCGCCGTCATGGGTTTGCAGAATGGTGGATGGAGAAAAATTATCGATACCATAAAAATACATGGCGTAACCGTTCAAAGAATCCATAAATATGATGGATAGAAAATTCTCAATCTGATAGGAATGGGGACGACTGATCTGATACTGCCAGATCCAGCTTGATCCGCCGTCTTCGGTATAGAGGATTCCGGCCAGTTTATCGGAATAATCGGTTAAGCCATCGCTACCGACAATCCAGCCGGTATCGGCATTGATGAAAAACAGGTCATACAATGGAATATGATTGGGGTAATCGATCTGAATCCAGTTTTTCCCGCCATCGATGGTTTTAAAAATCTGGCCGGGCTTATCATAATCTTCACTGATGATATACCCATGGAGCGAATCCGGGAAAAAGACTTTGGATAATTCTAATCCCGATACGGGCAATGCCTGTTGGTTCCAAGTTTCACCACCGTCCCCGGTATGGAGAATCGTGCTGCCGGCACCGACGGCCCAACCGTGTTGGGGATCAGGGAATATCACATCCAACAGTATTTCATTCACCGGACTGACCTTTTCCGCCCACTGAAAAGGATTCCCATCCGCCCAAATTATTGATCCCAAACTGATCAGAAATAGTAATAGTAATCGAATTCGTTTGCGGTCCATATGATACTCCTTGAGTTTTATGAAATATTACATATAAAACTCCTTCAGCTTAAAGATAGTAAAATTCTTTAAGCTGAAGGATAATAAATACCGAATTTACTTTAAAAATAGGGCCTTTTTGACGACTTTTTGTGAATTGTTGTAACAGATCTGAATGAAATAAATACCGGATGGGGCCAGATCCCCGGATTGATGGATTCCATTCCAGATCAGTTCGTGCATTCCTGCACTCTGCTCTTCATCGCATAAAACATCCACCTGTCTGCCGGTCATGTCAAATACTGTTACTATTACTTTCCCTTTATCCGGTAGATTATACCTGATTATTGTTGATGAATTGAATGGGTTAGGATAATTCAGTATATTCAAAGTAGGTTCAGCTTGCGACTGACTGTATTTATTTTTATTACCGGGTGTTTTGAAATCTCCCGAACCAAATATTTCTGCTGCCTCAATCGTATATGGATTCTCCGGATCCATTTGTATCATTTCCTGCAGCATCTGATCGGCTTGTTGCTTGTCACCGAGGTAATAAGAATAAATCATAAAGTGGTGAAATAGGGTCGTTATTCTGATCGCTTTATCGGAGATTAAGCTATTATCCTTCAAAACTGTAATGGCATTAATAAGGTTCTGTTCGCTCAAGTAATACCAGCTAAGTGTAATTCGTGCCCATGCAGATACCAATTCATTATTGTTCTTTATCATAAGTGAGTAGATATACTGATCGAGATTCTTTTCATTATGGTGTTTATATGAGAACCGAATGGTATTGAAAATGAAAGGAATTATTGTTGGATCATCCGTAACCATGAGCAAACTATCACACAGTTGTAATACCAGAGGCAGTTCCTTATGAATCGATCCTTCCAGTTTTTGCCACAAGGCCTTACGTTGATCAGTCGGGCTGTCGGTTGAATTAACAGGTCTATTATCAGCAAAGGCAGATTTTAAAAGCCCTCCGGCATTCGGATCGGAATTGCATGGCTGATAAATTGGAATGAAATCAACATCACCATAAACTATACCTGCAATTTGGTTTGTATCACAGTTATTCCAGTAACAATTTTCTGCACCAGCCTGGCTACCGGATTGTAAATAAACCTGGTAACCATTGCCTAATACCCAATTGTTATTATAGATGCTATTTATGCCACTTGGATAATAATTATTTCCCATAAAAACATAATTGTCTGAACTGGCGGCATAAATGCCATATTTTCCATTATCACGAATTGTATTATAACCATGAACTAGATACCAACCTAACATCAATGATGAATTTCCAAGGATGTGAATGCCATGCGATGAGTTATTTCTTATCGAAGAATTGGTAAAATTACCTTGACCGCCATAACTGTAATAACCTCGATCACAATTGCCGATTAGTACATGATCGAAAGAAGGATTTGTGCCGATATTTCGTATCCCTTCCTCCGCATTACCGATTGTTGTATAATTGAAAGAAGCATTGCTGCCGGCTGACAATGTGAATCCTTCCCACATTCCATCCTGGGATGTTATAGTGACACCTCCCGATGAATTTCCCTGCGATGATATATATCCATCGACATCGATCGTCATTCCGCTTTCGCAATAGACTGTGGTATTGGGATTCAGAGTGAAGGTTTTGTTTGGTAAAACTTGTATACTCCAATCAAAATAGACATTTCCGGTAAAGGTTTTATTCTCCGTTAAATTTCCTCCGAATAAAAAGGAGGCCACTTCTATATCATCTCTCTCCGGGGAACGCCCATAAATCTCGTTTGATACAATGTACATCGTTGGTACGTCAGGACTGGGTAATGTGACATCCAGGCAGCTTTGACAAATGTCACCTAATCCTATCATATGTCCAATTTCGTGGGTTGCAACTGTTTCAAGATCCAGCCAGCAGTCTTTTCTCCATGGCTTGCTTATGTTGAAAACAATATCACAGCCTGTTCTGATTATACCATTCGTTCTCGGAAAAGCTTGTCCACCAATTCCATTAGAAAATAAATTGTCCCAACATAATACATTGATGCCATCATCATCTTCTTTTGCAGTTGTATAACCATCAAAAACAAAACTGACATTAACACTTGATAAGGACTCCCAGTTGGAAAACGACTGCTGAAGGATCTCCAGCACTTCTTGTGAAGTTAGATTTGATCCCCCCGATTGATATCCATCCAGATTCAGTTTCCAATAAATCGTAGTATTTTCCCAATGGTAAATATTTGGTGAACCGATATGTCCACCACCTAATATGCATTCAAAAGCATAGTAAACATCGGAATCACTGGAATATGATTGTGATTTAAGGATAGATAATCCCCAAAATATCAGAATAAGAAATAAAAGGCTTTTTTTCATAGTATCCTCTCTTTTATTCGGACTGGTATTAATCTATTCGTTTAGTTCAGAATGAGGTTTAGTTTACTTATAAATGAATCCAAAAGGATTCCTTCTTTTTCATTATTAAAGATTACCTCGGAGTCTTTATTTTGATTCAGTTTGAGGATGGCTTTACAATCTACGCGGAATATTTTTTTCTGTTTGGTGGCATTATCGTCAATAATGTCAAATTTCCCCTGATCCCCGCCGGCAATGGAGTATGGATTAGAAAATCGTAGATTGGCCGATTCCGTCAACATGAGCAGATATTCCTTTCCAGCTTCAAACGTTGGAGCACCTGGCAGAATTAATGACTTTTCACCCACGGTTCCTCCAATTAGTGTCAATGTGAATTGATTACCTTTTAATGAATGTGATTTTATATTCTGTTGAATTATAAAATCAATTCGGGTAAAAATATCCTTTTTTTCATCATCATAATAGCAATTGAGTGATTGAGCCTTGCAAATTACAATTTCTTGACTTTCCTTACACAATTCATCGAGGGTGGAAAGATATAGATAGCTTGCCTGGTTGTTCGAAAAAGAAAAAATCAATAGGATCATGATGATACAAGCCGAAAGGTAGAATTTATTGAACATACATATCTCCTTATTATCATAAATCATATTTGATTAACAACATAGACATACAAACAATGCAAGTCAAACAAATCGGGCAAACTCCCTGTAAATAAATATTTCACTCCATAACCGATCAACAAAGGAAAGAAAAACAAGCGTACTATTTATCAACCGAGTATTTATCGATCGATTCAAATCAAGACATTGACGGTCATAGATTTTTATCTGTAGTAAATTCTGAAAATAGGGAATTCTGAAAATAGGGAATTCTGAAAATAGGGAATTATAGTGCGACAAAAGATTTAGATCTATAATCATCCCCATCGGTATGGCTTCCTTTTATAATCAATTATCTCAATAGGCTCTGTTTGGCGTAGCTTAATGCTTGATAATGTGTCCATTTGACAATCCAGTCCCCTTATATCCTCAATTATTTTTCCTAAAAATATTTATAAATGAGAAATGGCAATAATATATGGTTATTTGATATTGTTTCGCAACCTCTGTTCATGGATCAATCCCTTTCCCCGGAATGCAAAAAAGCTATAATTATGCCCCGGTATTTATACTGCGATCTAACCAAGCTGTGATCAGATAACATTTAGTTCTTTCCACCATCTGCTCCTTATTCATCCATTATGGATTTAGAGTTTGATTAAATGGATCATAATAGAATTATTTTAAATTGTCAATAGCTTTTTTAACTATTTACAAGATTTCGAAAATCATCAAATGATTATCCATAATTTTAAACAATCTATGAAGCCGAAATTCCCATACATCGGACAGGACAGAGATACCTTTCATCCCCTGCTATCACCATCCCTTTCTTATCATTCAAAATAAAAATTCATGGCGGTCAAACCTATTGGGATTTCTTACGTATCTTCAGTAAACGGGCCTAATTGTTTTTCATCACATCCAATCAAGGAGGAATCCATGAAGCATTCGATTTCGCTGATCATCGGGTCAGCCTTGCTGGCTTTGCCGTTTATGGTTCAGTCGGTGTTGGCCGTCGGCTCCAATAATCGCTATGATTTCACCGATTTCAATAAGGTTTCGATCTCCAGCGGGATGGAGCTGAGTGTTACCCAGTCCAAGAGCTTTGATATTCAGGTGAACGGATCGGCCGACGATTTAAAGGATCTGAAGGTTGAGAAAAAGGGTCAAACCCTGCGTTTTTATATCGAGAAAAAGGGATGGTTCCATGATCATAATATCAGCATCAAGATCGGGATGCCGGTACTGACCGAACTGGATCTGAGCGGCGGATCGCAAGCGACCATCAGCCTGAATCAACCGGAAGAGTCCTTTGCCTGTGATCTGTCGGGCGGGTCGACCATCGATGGAGAGATAACCTGTAAACAGACCGAGATTGGAGCTTCCGGGGGCAGCGAAGTCGAGCTTTCCGGCCAAGGCGGCGATCTGGAGGTCTCAGGTTCAGGGGGCAGCGAGTTTCATCTGGAAAAGTTCCAGGTCCGGAATGTGGAAGCGGATTTATCTGGAGGGAGCGAACTCCATATTGCCATGAATGGGATCCTGAATGTAGATGCCAGCGGCGGGTCGGAAGTCACCTTCTCGGGTAAAGCCGAATATGGGGATACCAATATGAGTGGCGGTTCAGAAATCAAGAAAAGCCGATAAAACTCAATTCCTTACCCCATTAAAAAATAATGCGGATGATCGGCTTGGATAACGCCGGTCATCCGATTGAAACCTGAGTCTATGAATCAATCAACCGAGCTTATCTCAGCACCTGATCGGTTCAATTCCCGTTACTAAAATTCCGCTGAGCCAGTATCTCCTCGATCCGGGTTTTCATCCGCTGAGAAGCCCGGCCGTCCAACTGATGGAAATAATGGTTTTTATACTCGGCGGCTTTGGCCTTCATATCCTCAGTCGGATGGACCGCCCGATCAATAGCGGCCTTGAGTTCCTGCGGAGCCTGGATATGAATGAAGGCATCCTTCAAAAACTGCCGGTTATCGACTTCCAGGATCGGCTGGCCGTCGCTGTGCTTGAGATTATCACACTGCAGATCATAGATGATCCCGATCTTATCGAACGCCAGGAAATCGAAAACGGTGCTGGAGGCCTCGCTGATCAGGGTATCGGCCACCGCCATATAGGGCACAATATTGTATTCGGTGACCGGCAGCAGTACGCTATGGGGATAGCGTCTGACCCGGCGCTCGAAAATGCGGTGCTGTTTGTGGGGTGCATATTTACCCATCCAACTGTAATGATGGAGCTTGATGATCAGATTGTAATCCCGGGTGGCCTCAAAGATCTCATCCTGAATCTGATACATGCAGGTTGGTTTATAGGTCGGGGCAAACAATACCGTCGGTTTGGCGGGATCGAGTCCCCATTTTTTCAATATTCCCTCCCGATCGGCATAGCGTCCCTGAAAATAGTAGTCCAGTTTGGGCAGGCCGATCACTTCGATCCGGCTCTTGCCCAACACTCCCGATTTATGAAGCTGTTCTTCCCGATAACGGCCTTCCACAAACAGATAATACCGATGGTTGGGGAATCGCGCCAGATTGCGGTATAATATGGTCTTGATTCCGGTACCGTGATTGAGGAAACACAGCATCGGATCGCCATACTCTTCCGCGTCCCGGACCGTGTCGCCGACAATGATCACATCGAATCCCTTTTTCTCCTCGGTGAACCGGTATCCCTGCCGGATCCATTCGTCGATCAGCGGCGAGCGGTAATTGAAGTTGATGAAAAAGCGGCGGATCCGTTCCTCCTGCATCGAAAAATAGATATCATATTGCGGATCCTTCATAAAAACATCGATCACCGGATCAAAAGCGGCTTTGTGATAGACATAACCCAGTTTAAACAGCAGTTTGATCTTTTTCATTTGACTGTCCTTGGTTTAGCGATACCATTCCGGATGCTGACCGGCATAGCGATAGGCCTCGGGGGTATCCACATCCACCCAACGATTGCCGGCCGGCAGAAACTCGGCTCCAAAATCATCCCGGGCAATCAGGGCCTGCACCCCGTTGCTGAGACTTTCTTTCCCCTGCCGAATCTGGTCTTCCATGGCCGAAAAAAAGCGGTGGGTCAGCTTGAATACACCGCAATCGATCCCGTTATATTCCGGGATGGTCTTACCGATTTCCACAATCCTGGTACCTTCGGTTTTGACCTTGGTGGCGTCATCCAGATCGAAGACATCGCCGATAGCCTGATCGACCAGCAACCGGTTGCTATCCGCCGGAGTCCGGATGATGGCCGACAGCCCGCCGGGCGATACCAGATGGTCGGACATCGAAATCAAAAAATCCTGTTCCATGACACAGGAACGGGCCATATAAACCGAGATTCCGTTGGGTTTTTGCCAGTCCGGATTATGCACGAACTCGAAGCGATAGGATTCGGGAAACTGAGTTTTACAGTAATCGACGATCGATTGGGCCATATAGCCCACGATCAGGACGAATTCGGAGATACCGACCGAATAGAAATTAGCCAGAATATGGGACAGCAAGGTTCCATCCTGATAAGGCATCAGGGTTTTGGGGGTGTCGCGGTGGATTTCCCACAGGCGGCTGCCCATTCCGGCGGCAATAATCACCAGTTTCATGGCTATATGGACCTTTCGTTAATCATGGTGGGTGTCGCGATCGATCCGATCCAGCATCGCTTTGATCCGGTCGATCACCTGACGGGGTTCAATGCCGAAACGATCGTCCCGGCGCTGTTCGGGATCGGGATTGAACATGATCTCATGGTGCGGGAAAATCGTCGGAGCCCAGTTGACGGTATCGGTCACGCCGAAAATGGCCAATGACGGGGTTTTGACCGCGGCCGACAGGTGGTTCATCCCGCCGTCGTTGCACAACAGCAGCCGGGCCCGTTTCAGCAGCGCCGCGGCCTGGTTGGCAGAGGTGGGCGGCTTGACCGGCACCGGTTCCGACAGCATGGCCTGTAATCGATCCAGATCCGCCATCTCTCCCGGTGCTCCGCTCAACACGACCGGCACGGCCAGTTCATGTCGGATCCCCTCGACGACCTCGGCATAATGCGACAGACGCCATTTTTTGCGTTTGACCGGCGACCCGGGCGATACCAGGATAAAAGCTTTCTCCGCCAGTCCCTGGGACTGGATCCATCGATCGGCCCAAGCCTGGGATTCGGGCCGGATAGGATAAACCAATTCGAAAGGCTCCCGATCAATTCCCAGGGGAGCCAGCAAATCAAATTTGATCAGGGCGCTGTATTGATTCAGATTGACATCCACCGGCAGATTATAAGCGAAACTCCAGCGGACATGAGCCAGTCCCAGGCGATAGCGGGCTCGGGAGGCCATGGCGATCTGAGCCGAACCGGTTCCGCTCTGCTGATCGATCACCAGATCGTAGCGGCGACGATAAATCCGCCAAAACAACCCAAATCGTTCCCGAACATAATCATACCACGGCACTTTTTTGTGAAAGGTAATGATCTCATCCAGGCAGGGATTATCCGCCAATACCTCATCATAAGGCGGACAGAGCAGGAATTCGATCCTGGCATCGGGAAACCGGCGGCGCAATACCGGAAGATACCCGGTATTTAAAAGAACATCACCGAAGGGATCATACTGGATGATCAGAATCCGGCGGATCGAAGCCGCATCAATCAAAGGCAATGGCAATCCTGCTCGCTTTCTTCCGTATCGGGTCCTTTGACACGGCTCGCCAACTCGTTATATCTCATCGATCATCATAGCCCGGATCCCTCGATTCGGTTCGGTATGAACCGCCGGAATCCGGCCGGGGATGATCCCATCGTATCGGTTTCAACCGGCTTGACTCTTCCGGTCAAGCGGTTCGGGCTCCCTAATTTATCAAAATTAGGCGGAAAAGTCAAGGTTAAATCAAAATCGTGGTTGACAGATAATACATTTTATATTAATTTATTGCGTATTCCGATGGACGTTCAAACGACCAACCCGATCACCATTAACCGATACAAGGTATTCGCGATGCATTCATTATCCGCCGTCATCATTACCTATAACGAAGCCCGCAACATCCGCCGCTGTCTGGAATCGATCCTGCCGGTAGCCGATGAAATCGTGGTGGTGGACTGTTATTCGAGCGATGAGACGCAATCCATCTGCCGGGACTACCCGGTAAGGTTCATCCAACACCCCTTCGAGGGCTATATCGAGCAGACCCGCTATGCCGCCTCCCAGGCCACTCATGACCATATATTGACCATCGATGCCGACGAATGTCTGACCGAAGAGCTCCGCCGATCGATCCTGGAAAAGAAGCGTCACTGGGATTTGGCCGGTTACAAAATGAACCGCCTCACCAACTACTGCGGCCGATGGGTCCGCCATTCCGGCTGGTATCCCGAATGGAAGCTGAGACTGTACGACCGCACCCGCGGGGAATGGCGAGGCACCAATCCCCATTACTCCTTCAAGGTCAATCCCGGCGAACAGTTCGGTTATATCAAAGGCGATATGCTGCATTACTCTTATACCTCCATCAGCGACCATGTCGCCAGAACCAACAAATACAGCCAGATCATGGCCGACGAGTATTTTAAACAAGGCAAAAGCTGCCATTTGGTCATCATCCTGGGCCACGGCCTGCATAAATTCTTCAAGGATTATGTACTGAAAAAGGGATTTCTGGACGGATACACCGGCTTGCTGGTATGTCTGATTTCGGCCTTCGGCGCTTTTCTAAAATATGCCAAACTCAGGGAAAACTATGAACAGTCGTCCCGGTGAATCCTCCTATCTGAACCGCAGCCTGATGGTTCTGGCGGCAAGCTATGGGACGGGATTGTTCGGCCTGACCCTGCTTCGAATCATCCTATGCTTCACCCAGCCGGCCGATTGGGCCGGATTACCGACTCCGATTTTGATGAAAGCCTTCTGGATGGGATGGCGCTTTGACACCGTCATCAGCGCCTATATTCTGGCTCTGCCGGCATTGGGCCTGATCATCGGGGCCTTTTGCCCCGCCCTGCGGCGGATTATCCGCCGGGCCGGCCTGATCTGGATCACGGTACTGTATGCTCTGGCCCTGCTGCTGGGTGCGATCGACCTGGTCTACTTCCATTTTTATCATACCCGGATCACCTTCGATATTCTGAAATGGATGAATACCCCGGGCATGGTGCTGAAGATGGTCTTTCAGGACTGGAAAAATTACCTGGTGCTGGCCGGTTTGTGTCTGGTGGTAAGCAGTCTGTATCGGGGATTCCGGCTCTGGTTTGACCGGTTTCTGAACGCGGAATGGGTAACGGCGCCGGCCTTGCGCGGAAACCGGATTCTGTCGCACAGCTTGATTTATGTATTGGCGGCCGGGTTCATCTTTTTGGGCATGCGTGGCCGGATATCCCCCAAATCCCCGATCCGCTGGGGTACCGCCTTTTTCAGTGATTATACCTTCGCCAATCAATTAGGTCTCAATCCGAGCTATACCTTTCTCCAGAGCTGGCTGGACAGCCGTAATCCCAAAAACCGGAACCTGAACCTGATGCCCGACAGCCTCGCGCTGGCCTATATGCAGGATGGCCTGGCCGGGATCCCGGCGTATCATTCCGAGGATCGGGTAAGTTTGGTGACCGGCCCGCCGGCGGATTCCCTTCCCCCGCTGGTCCGCGAATTCCGACCCTCTCAGCCTCCCCATGACTGGAACGTGGTGCTGGTGCTGATGGAGAGTATGGCCGCTTGGAAAATGGGAGTTTTCGGCAATCCCGACCGCCTGACGCCCCATCTGGACAGCCTGGCCCAGTCCGGCCAATTGTTGACCCGGTTCTATTCCGACGGCACCCATACCTGCAACGGGGTTTTCGCCTCTTTGTTCGGGTATCCGACCCTGATGAGCAAACATCCCCTCAAAAGTACCGAAAACATGCAGATCTTCGGAGGAATTCCCCATCTGTTGAACCAGCGGGGATACCAGACCGTGTTTTTCTGCACCCATGACGATCAATTCGACAATCTGGGTGGATTCCTCAGCCATAATGGATTCCAGAAAATAGTCAGTCAGCGGGATTATCCCCGGGACCAGGTCATCAACACCTTCGGGGTACCCGATGGCGTGATGTTTGATCAGGCTCTGCCCTATCTGAACCAACTCCATCAGTCCGGACAGCCTTTCCTGGCGGTGCTCCTGACCGACAGCGACCATAGCCCCTATACCATCCCGGAGCACCCGGAATTCAAGCCCCATTCCGACGACAAACCCAAACAAGCCACCGAGTATGCCGACTGGGCCATCGGGCGCTTCATGCGCCAGGCCGCCCGGGAAGCCTGGTTCGAAAATACAGTGTTCCTGTTCACAGCCGATCATGGCCAATACAGTCCCTCACCTTACGATATTTCACTGGGATTCCATCATATCCCGCTGATCATCTATCCGCAAGACAAATGCGCCATTCCCGATCCTGATGCCCTGGGCTGTCAGGTCGATATCCTGCCGACCCTGATGGGCATCCTGCGGATTCCCTATCGCCACAACACCATGGGATATGATCTTACCCGGGAAAAACGGTCGATGGTGATCTTCAACGACGACGACAAGCTGAGCTGTTTGAATGATTCATTGTTGTGGCTGAGCCGAAAGAATCATGCCCAGTCGCTCTATCGTTACCGTAAGGGGAATCTATCCCGGGAGGACAGCCTGTCCCGGGAGGACACCTTGTCCCGGGAGGACACCTTGTCCCGGGAGGACACCTTGTCCCGGGGGAGCCACCTGGCCGGAGAGCTCGCCTTGGTCCGGGGGGATAAGGACACGATGACCATAGGTGCCGGACATTCCGATATCATCGCCGTATATCCGACGGAAACGGCCGCCATGAGTGATTATGCCCGGGCTCAGCTCCAAACGGTTCAATGGCTGATCAATCAGAGGAAGGTATATGTCGAGCTTATCCCCTGATCCGAAACACATCCTGGTCCGGATGCCCAATTGGCTGGGGGATATGGTGATGGCCGCCTGGTTCATTCGGGATCTGCAGGTTCAGTTTCCCAATGCCGAACTCCACCTGATCGTTAAAACACCGCTACGGGAGTTGGCCCGGCTTTTCCCCGGGCATACCAGTCTGATCTTCTTCAACAAAAACCAGTGGCCGGGATTGATCGGCAGTCTGCGGTTCGCCCGCTGGGCTTTGCGGTGCATACCCTATGATTATTTTTTCTGCCTGCCCAATTCGTTCTCCTCGGCCTGGATGGGATACTATAGTTCGGCCCGGATCCGGATTGGATACAAGAATGAATTCCGGAATTTTTTATTGTCGCACAGTCTGAAAAAACCGGCCGGCCTGCATCGGGTCGATGATTACCGATATCTGCTCCATCGCTGGTTCCCGGAACGCGGCGAGCACCTTCCTACGACTACCCCGCCGGCCACCCTTTCTCCAGGAAGCCTCCCAGCCCTGGGAGGGCAACCTGCCCTGGGAGGGCAACCTGCCCTGGGAGGGCTCCCAGCCCCAGGAGCACATACTACTCAAGAAGAGCACCTTGCTCAGGTGATTCTGCAGCATCCCCATCCCCGCAATCCGATCCACCTGATGGAAGATGGGATTACCATCGTGCTCAACATCAATTCCCAGGCCCCGTCCCGCCGGCTAACCCTGGAGGGCTGGCAACGGATCATTATGGAATTGCGGCGGAGGCTGAAGGAAAGCCTTACGGAGGATTTTTCTCGGGTCCGGTTTTATCTTCCCGGTTCCCAGTCCGAAGAATCCCGGGTCCGGCAGTTGATTGACATGGCGGGAGATGATAATGATTTGATAGACTGCTGCGGGAGAACCGATTTACTGCAATTGGCCGATCTGATGAAACGGGCCCGGCTGGTCATTAGCTCCGATTCGGGACCGGCCCACCTGGCCAATGCTTATCATACCCCGACCATCGTGCTCTTTGGTGCCGGCAATGAAAAGAGTACCGCTCCCTATTGCCCGGATAGTCTGAGAATTATCAAAAATGACAGTTTGAAATGCCGCCCCTGCGTCAAAAATCACTGCCCACTCAAGGCCAACCACTGCCTGGAAAGCCTCTCCCCCGAATTCATCGCCGATACCGCCATCGAACTCCTGAACCTCATTCCCCATTCACCTGCTATCAATTCCGGTGATTAGTCAATTCCAATCCTCCGCTATCCAAGGATCCGATTGACCGGATTGAACGATTCTGAATATCGGTCACCGCCATTTATTGAATCTATAAACGAATACTTAATCGATAAATCTATTTAATTCTTCCACCAGCCGATGAACAGTTGTCGAAGGATTTCGCTTGGTGAATGTTACGGTTGAGCTATAGCCGGCATATAACCTTTCGGCATTTCTTATTGCCGTTATTTGCATATTTTTCATCCTTTTATACATATCCGGAGCATTCTTTTCATACTTAACGCCCATTTGTTCACTCAACCGGATACAATAATCCTTTCGGGATATTGCGGTATCAAGATAAATAAAATGCAGCAAATACCACAACTCAAAAGCTTCATTGGAATATGCGACACGTATTTTATTCTTGACGGCCTTATCAATGGCACGATTAAAGTGATCATCAGAAAATGAATCCTTATCAAATACACACCAAACTTGATTGTAATCTTTCCGATCGCTGATCGCTTTATCTCTCCGCTGAATGGCCTCATCCACCAGACTTATAGTATTTTTCCCGGTTCCATGAACTAGTATTTCTAATTTTCCACTATTGACCGGAAACTTCTTGAAATAATGCGGCTCAGTTTTTTCACCTTCGCAGATAATCAGGATTCTTTCTCGGAGCGATCGCAAGACGCTCTTTCGTTGTGAGGGAGATTTTAAATTAAGCCAGGGCTTATTTATTTTCATGGTTAGGATTCCAAATCCCGTCCGGTTCAGCGATAAAAGGGATCGCTCCATATTTCCCTAATATATAATCCTTCTCATAAGAGGCATCTTTTCTAACTTTCCCTTTATGCCACCGATAATCCACCAAAGAAAATAGCCGGCTGGCTCCAATCTTATTCTTTTCTACAAACCAGATCTGATCACGCCGAAACATTTTATTGGACAACAAGGAGGTATCGTGAGTAACGAAAATAAGTTGGGCATGATGGGGATTGGTAACCGAAGAATGAAACATACGGATAAGGTTTCTGGTGATCAGAGGATGCAGCCGGGCCTCCAACTCATCAATAATCAATATTCTTCCATTTTCAAGTGTATCGATAAAAGGTCCGGACAACGATAATGTCTTCTTTGTACCCTCCGATTCGAAAATATTGAAATCCCATCGTATTCTATCAGCAATATTTTTACTCTTATCGAATCGGTTATGAATTGAGAATAATTGTTCTACCTCAACACCAGCATACTCTCCGGTATTAAATGCAGTACGATCGACAATTTTTTTCAGATCAGGTGGAATTTCATCCTTCGATATTCTCTCTTTAACCAGATCAACATCATGGATATCCAAATCAGCTATGGTGAGGAAATTTAGTATCTTATTTTTATAATCATTATCCAAGATTTTCTTTCTGGTAAATTTTCCATATTCCTGATCATTTAGACCGGAAATGGTATTAAAACTGGAAAACCAATCCATAATATTCCCGGATATTTCACCATTAAACTGAGTTGTTACCGATAAAAACAGAACATTCGACCTGGTTTTATCGATCAATCCTTTACCTTCCTTGAACAGGTTACCCAAATCAATGCTGTCATTTTCCCTAACAAACATTTTGGCTTCTCTTTTTGCCATCGAGCGGAACAACCATTCGGAATGGATTTTGGCCTCATCCAACTCAAAACCATATCGATATCTAATATTCCGATGAATGAACTGGATCTCAAATAATGCCGGCTGGTCATCCATTTCGGAACTCAGTTTGAATCGGGTGACAGGAATCGGCGTATCAATCGTTGAGGTCTTAAAAAAACCGAAAACCATCCATTTCATAAATCTCATCGCTGATACGATATTCGATTTGCCGCTGGCATTAGCCCCATAAATGGCAGCACTATTCAAAAATCTTATTCGTCCGAAATCAAATGTATTCTCCGCCACCAATTCGGTAATGGATGACGCCAGCATACTCAAGGTCATCGGCTCTTTGATCGATAAATAGTTACCAACAGTAAATTGAATCAGCATTAAACCTATCCTGCATTATTTTATAGTTTCATGAGAATTTTTCTCACATTTTAAGTTAAAATAATAAATATGTCTTATTTTGTCAAGTAATTTAATCGATTTTTCTTGAATCACTGGTGCAAAAAAACTGTTCACAGGTCAGAAGTATTGATTTAATATCCATAGTGAAAATTCTAATTGATTGATGCAGAAGATGATAATTGTGAATGTAGCGATAATGTCAAGAGGGTTTAAGCTCTATCAAATCTCTATATCCATAATTCGATATCGGATAATCCCCGCAAAGCCGACTATAGTATTCACGGCAGGTGGATCTCCACCATGCTTGTCCAATAAAACCATTGGCGGTTATGTATAGGAACGAGGGGCCAATCCGGCCCCTCATATCCTGGATATTAGCTTGGCTAAATTCTAATTAACCTAATCAGCTAAGCGTACGATAAAACACATTCATTCTACTCAACAATCAGGCTAAAATCAAACTTATTTCATCTGAAGTATGGTTTGAAACCGGTCGGCATGATCCCTGACATAGGATTGCTGGGCTCCAATGAAACCGGAGAAGAGGAAAATACTCAACAGCAATCCGATGGTGGCGGATTGAAAGCCTTTTTCCCTGAAGGTGGAAACCAGCAGCCAAAAAATATTCAATGTCATCACGATATGACCGATTTGAGGTACGATATTCATTCCGCCCCACGGGATGACCACCATCCCCAGTGTCCCGAAAAAGAACATAGGTAGTACCCCTAAATAGGCCAAGGTCCGGCTACGGGTGATCAGATAAACCGCGAAACCGATCAGATAAGCCAAACTGGAAGGGGCACAGGCATTGAACATCAGCCATTCGACCACCGTCAGCTTCTGCACAACCAAAAAGAAGAATGTACTTTGAATAGTGATTAACAATAAGATTATGGATAGGATTATACCGGTCTTTTTCATCTAATATCTCCATTTCGTCATGATTACAATACCGCCCGTTTTTGATCGACATGGATCATGATCAATCCTGAAGTGCAATAGTGGCCTCATCAGGCTTGGCATAGGGGAAGCATCATATAGGGGATGTGAATTTACACGAACGATAACGAAAATGGATCAGATACCCATCGGACTCCTCAACATCATACAATTCATTCCGACACCGCTTACTCGATATGATATGGATACCCGGATAGTTTTGACCGGGTTTTTCTTACCGGATCCAAGATGGATCCGATTCCGCCTATTATAAAACAAATCAGGGCAGGTGTCAAGGAAATAGTGGTCATAGCCGGATACTTCGTAACCGGAATGGGGCCATTGAGCTATTCGAGCGGAGTTACTGGGTGCCGGGATCGATGGTGAGTGAGATAGCGGCTGATGAAGGACTCGATCCGGTCGAGACTTGCCTCAATATTCAGTTCGGATTGCCGGAGCGCCAGGCATCGATCAGGCTGGAGGGGAGCCCAGCGAGCAAAATTTTCCGGATCATCGGGGTAGATCACCAGTTTGGGGATTCCAAGGGCTTCGGCGATGTGGGCCGGACCGCTGTCGTTCCCCATAAAAAACCGGCTGTGATCAATCAGAGCCATCAAATCCCGGATTCTTGATCTGGATATGATTCGTTCCGCCGGAATAAAGGAAAAGGCATCGGCTACGATTTGACGATCCTGGGCTGAGGCGATG
>JAGOEH010000112.1 GCA_017997825.1 Candidatus Delongbacteria bacterium
CAAAAGGCAAAGTGCTGAAGTCAGAGGAAGCTTCCAGGAAGGAGCAGCATCCAGCGCCAAGGCATCATAGGAATTCTTCAGCATCAGGGAGCGAAGGTGATGGGCCGAGGGATAACGCCCGTGTTCCATGGAAAAAAATGTCAGGTTCTGATAGCGGAAATTCCCGTCCGGGGAAAGGGTAAGATTTTCATACCAGGGTGACGGTTCAGGCATGGCGGGGATCCTTGGCTTGGCATTCACCGATTGGGATTATGCTTAGGAGCATCAACACCGGAGTCTGGTCAGGAATTATCCGGCAAATCGGAATCGGCTGGAGACAGAAAATCATTTAGGGATTGAAATCCGTCCGAATAATCCTGGGAATTTTTATGCCAGTCCGAGAATTCAAATTGTGTTTTGGGGATATCCAGATTGCGTTTTTTAGAAAGGGAATCCGGATCCGTGGCCTCATCACCCAGGATTCGACGAATCGATTCCACAAAAGCCTGTTCAACGGTAAGATCAGGCTTCAATTTCATCAGCCGCAGAGTATACTGGATGAGATGGATCCCGTCCCGGGATGCAAAATCCAGATTCAGACGGTGAGAGGTCTGAAGATAACGAACCGCCAGATCGATCAGCTTTTCAGGGGCGAAGCGGAGGTGATAGCTCAGAATTTTCTTTTCGTCGGCTTCATTCGGAAAATCAAGGCTGATCCGGGGTTGAAGGCGAGATAGAATATAATCCGGAATCTCATAGGTGGAAGCGTCTTCATTCATGGTAACACAGCAGCGGAAATCAGGATGGGCTTTAATTTTAAGACCGGTGATCACGCTTTCGACCGACTGTCGGTAATCCAGCAGCGGCGCCAGGGAAGCCCAGGATTTCTCGGTCATCCGGTTGGCTTCATCCAGAATGGCGACCCCGCCCTCCAGCATGGCGGTAACAATCGGACTAGCAAAGTAGGAAATACGATTATCCTGATTAAGAAACGGAGAGATCAGCAGATCTTCCGGCCGGGTATCCATAGTACACTGGAAAACGTAAGCCGGCCGTTGATAGTATTCAGCACAGGCCAAGGCCAGACTGGTCTTCCCGACACCAGGTTTTCCTAGAATCCGCGGCACCATCGGCAAATCATCCGCATGCAGCAGAGTCCAACACGCCAATACCTCATCACGGTAGTCCGGCATCCCGATCCACTTGACTACGGTGGTTTCCGGCTGGGCCAGAATCAGCTTGATCTCATCAATTATCTTGTAATTCATTGGTTACATCATCTCTCCTTACCAACCATGGTATCATCTTAAAGGATGGAATCACGGCTGCGCCGGTGACTGCTCAATACCCGGGACAATTCAACAAGCTGAACATATTTTTCTTGTACGTTTCAACTCCGGGCTGGTCGAACGGGTTGATCCCCATTAGGTATCCGTTGACTGAGGTTGTGATTTCGAACATCATAATTAGGTGCCCCATGCTCTCCGCCGACAATTCATCCAGTTCGATCCGTATAACGGGCACCTGCCCGTCACGGTGAGCCTGACAGGTTCCCTGGTAAGCCTGATAATTGATATCGTCCATGCTCCGCCCGGACAGATAGTTCAGATGATCGAAATCAAGCGGATCGGAAGGAAAGATCAGATTCGGATGCCGCCGAATATAAAGGAATGTCTCCATAATGATGCGGGGACCATCCTGGATCCACTGGCCCAGGGAATGCAGATCGGTTGTGAACTGAGCCGAAGCGGGAAACAAGCCATGGCCGTTTTTACCTTCACTTTCACCGAATAATTGTTTCCACCATTCGGCAAAATAGCTCAAGGCGGGCGAAAAACAACTCAGAATCTCAATAGATTTTCCTTCACGATGGAGGCAGTCACGGAGGGCCGCATAGGCATAAACCGGATTGTCGTCTCCGGGTTCGCTGAGACTGAGATCTTTAAACTCAGCGGCACCCTTCAACAGGTTTCGGGGAGAGATCCCGGCGCAGGCCACCGGCAGCAATCCAACCGGAGTCAGAGCCGAAAAACGTCCTCCGACGTCATCCGGGATCACAAAACAGCGGAATCCCTGAGCATCAGCCAATGCCTTCAGGATACCCCGACTTCGATCGGTAGTGACAATAATACGCCGACTGATTTCCTCACGGGAATATTTTCTCTCCATAGCCTGTTTAATTACCCGGAAGGTGACCGCCGGTTCGATGGTGCCGCCGCTTTTAGAAATCACATTGACATAATAGGATTTATCTTCCAGAAATTCCAGCAGCCGTTGAAGATAGGACGGATCCATCTGGTATCCGGCAAAAATCACCCGGCAGGGCGAAAACACCGGACTTAAAGCATGGATCAGGGCCCTGGCTCCCAGGTAAGATCCCCCAATTCCAATAACGACCAAGTAGTGGTCTCCCCGGCGGATTTCAGCTGCCAGTTCTTCAATCCGGGGCAACTCATCCCCGGCCGTCATCGATTCAGGCAGATCAAACCAACCCGCCCACCGGCTGCGATTGGTCATCAACTCCTGACGGATGATCGATTCTATTTTGGAATAAAGCTGATCCGGTTTTCCCCTGACCATTGACCAGGCATCACGCCCATCCAAAGTGATCCGTTTCATGGTGTCTCTATTCCTATTCGGTTAATAGTTGATGGTAGAGATCGATATAACGCTTGACGGAATCGGCCATGTACAGCCGATGGTTCATGGCATTCTGCTGCCACTTTTTCCAGAGGGAAGGCTGGGTATAATAATAATCCTGAACCATAGAAAGAACCCGTTCCGCATCCGACCGGTCTCCCGGTTTGAACCAGAATCCGTTTCCCTGGTCCGGGTGATCCGCAATATTCAGAACCGTATCCATCAATCCGCCGGCCGATGAGACGACCGGAATGGTGCCGCACTCGAGAGCGTAAATCTGGGATAATCCGCCCGGTTCGATCAACGAAGGCTTGAACAGGATGTCGGATCCGGCAAGAATCTGATGCCCCAGGGCTATATCATTTCGGTTGTAGTATCGGAATCCATCCGGATAAAGCTCTTCTTTCTGCTTGAAAATCTGTTCCAAATCCCGATCCCCGACTCCCAGCATGATGACCCGGATCTTTTTCCGCATGAAAAAATCCAGCATTTCAAGAAAAAAATAGAGCCCTTTATCAATAATAATTCGACTGGCGATCGCGCAAACCATTTCAGAATTCGGTTCAAATCCGCAGTAGTTGAGCAGAAACCGCTTACAGCCCTGCTTTCCGGAAAGATCATCCGCCGAATAATGATATTCCAGATGGGGATCAGTCTGCGGATTCCAGAGTTCTTTTTCTATTCCATTGATAATGCTGAACAGTTGCTGACTTTTAAGCTGTAATACATCATGCAGTCCGCATCCCTGCTCCCGGGTCTGAATCTCCCCCAGATATTGGGGACTCGGCACCACCACGGCATCTGCATAAACAATCCCTCCCTTAAGGAAATTAATCTTGCCGTAAAACTCGAGTTTGTCCGGATTGAATAAACTCCAGGGAAGATTGGTCAACGGCATCTCAAAATTGGAATAAATGCCCTGATATAACAGGTTGTTGATAGTTAAAACAATTTTGGTATGGATGAATTCGTGATAATGAAGGGTCCGAAGGTAAACCGGCAGCATAGCACACTGCCAATCGATACAGTGGACAATATCAGGATAAAACTCCAGTTTCCGGATCAGAGCGATGATACATTGATTAAAAAATAAAAACCGTTCCGCGTTATCGACAAATTCGAGATTCCCTTCACTATACAGGCAATCGCGGTCAAAGTAATCATCGTTCCCGATAAAATAAATGGTGCGTTCCGAATTATCCCATCGATAAATCTCCGCTTTGACCGGTTTATTCATCAGTGGGATCTCCAAGGTGAGATCGGTCTTGACAATTCCCAGGCTTTCCCGATTCAGGCGGATAGCCCGATAATAGGGTAAAACCTGGATAATTGTATCAATATAATGGGGCATCGTCTTCAGATAATAATGGACAATTTCTCCCAAGCCCCCGGTTTTAACAAAAGGCATACATTCGGATGAAACAAAAAGAAGCTTCATTGGGTCCCCTAAGTCTTAACCTAATATTAAGAACAAAAACCAAGAATTGCAAGATTTTTTTTTGGGTATAACCGTCCTCTTCTGATCCGGATGATAAAAAACGGCGAGGATGATTAATCACGGTTTAGACGGCTGAAAAACAGGCCCCGCCATTTTCTGCTGGGAATGGTAAAGGATCAGGCTCCGGGGAAAGATTCCGGAACCTGATCGGAGAAATGGGATTTAATCGATGACCGGCAGGGTTTTCAGATTCTCTTCGATCTGGTGATCCGGCATGGCATAATTATGTAATTTTTGATTAATAAAGGCTTCATAGGATCCCAGATCCAGGAATCCGTGACCGGAGAGATTGAAGAGGATGGTTTTGGCCTGTCCGGCAGCTTTGCATTCCAAGGCATGATCGATGGCGGACCGGATGGCATGGGCGCTTTCGGGGGCAGGAATCAGGCCTTCGGTCTGGGCAAAGGTCCGAGCGGCTTCAAAAACCTCGACCTGATGAACATTCTCGGCTTCGATAAGGTGATGATGATACAGATGGGACACCAAGGGTGACATTCCATGGTATCGCAACCCGCCGGCATGGATTCCGGCCGGTACAAAATTATGGCCTAGGGTATACATTTTCAGCAGGGGAGTAAAACCGGCTTCATCGCCAAAATCGTAGGCGAACTTTCCTTTACTGAGGGTGGGACAGGCCGAAGGCTCTACGGCAATGATGCGCAGTTCTTTTTTATTGTCTTTGATTTTGTCTCTAACAAAGGGAAAACTGAGTCCGGCGAAATTACTGCCGCCGCCGGCGCATCCGATAATGATATCGGGATAATAGCCGGTTTTTTCCATCTGAAGTTTGGCTTCTTCGCCGATTATGGTCTGATGCAACATCACATGGTTGAGGACACTGCCCAGACTATAATTGGTATCCTCCCGTTGAGCGGCGATCTCGACGGCTTCACTGATGGCAACCCCCAGCGATCCGGGCGAGTGGGGATTGTCTTTTAAAAAATTCCGCCCGGCCTGGGTCTCTTCGGACGGACTGGCGAACACCTGGGCACCGAAAAGCTCCATAAACGTCCGGCGATACGGCTTTTGAGTATAACTGACCTTGACCATAAAAACCTGACACTCCAGTCCGAAATGATGACAGGCAAACGATAAGGCGCTTCCCCACTGTCCGGCACCGGTCTCGGTGACCAGCTTCTTGATCCCGGCCTTTTTGTTGTAATAAGCTTGAGCAATTGAGGTATTGGTCTTGTGACTGCCTCCCGGGTTGACCCCCTCATATTTGTAGTATATACGGGCCGGAGTATCCAGCAGTTTTTCCAGACGTCGGGCCCGGATCAAGGGAGAGGGCCTGCTGAGTTGGTAAATATCCAGAACTTCATCCGGAATATCGATCATGGTCTGATTACTCATCTCTTGTTCGATCAGAGCCTGGGGAAAAATGGCGCTCATATCCTCCATTTTAACCGGCTGCTTGGTTCCGGGGTGTAAATGGGGTGCGAAAGCACCATTCAGATCGGCCAACAGATTATACCATTGTCTGGGCATCTCTCGGCTGGATAGATCGATTCTGGATTCCTGCATGTTACTCCTCCTTAAGGTTAGGGGTAAAAAAAAAAGCCGTGTCCTTTCCGGAACACGGCTTATATCAATCGATAAACCGTGAACGGCATTTCTGCCGTCCACGGCTCAGTTTAGGTTTTAATGAGCGGGCAGCAGAACCTTTCCGGCTTGCCACCACCAATTCATCGAAATTAGAATAGATTTTAGATTCATCGCATTAATATTCATCATAATCCTATTTTAATCAAATTAAAATGCGATGTCAAGCATTTTTTTAATCTCCGGTGATTTTTTTTCAGAACAGTTTATTAAAATTTGTCTTGACATTCCTGAATGAAACGTCTATATTATAGGGCTATTTTTTGATGGAACGAAAGAATGAATAAACAAAGGAGACCAGATCATGAAACGGACATATCAGCCGCATAATCGCCGCAAAAAAAGTGTTCATGGGTTTCGGGCCCGCATGGCAACCAAGAATGGCCGCCGGGTACTGAACCGCCGCCGACAAAAAGGGCGTAAGCGCCTTGCAGTCTGATGAACACGGTTGATTATATTCGGCAACTCAAACAAGGTCAACGATTCGATACGGAAATAGGGACTTTCTATCGCCATCTCCAAGTTCCTGTTTCCGTAATTATTGTAAAAAAAAAATGGGTTCGGCCGTCATCCGGAATAAAGTGAAACGCCGGCTGAAAGCTATTCTACGCGACCTCCATCTCAATTCGGGCCTACTGATATACACCAAGACGGGAATTCTTACCCATTCTTATCAGCAAATCAAAGATATTATTCAGCATGTTCTATCTCAATAAGTTTTTCATCATCGTCATCAAGGCTTATCAAGCTGCCTTATCGCCCATACTGGGTGGTCAGTGCCGTTTTGTGCCAAGCTGTTCCGACTATGCCATCTACCAGTTTACCCACCGTTCATTTTGGGCTGCTCTCACCAAAACCCTGTGGAGAATCCTGCGATGCAATCCATTCTCCAAAGGTGGGTATGATTTAGATTAAAGGAGAATCATCATGGATAAAAAATCCGGCATCGGCCTGATCATCATCGTCATTATCATCCTGCTCACCCCTTTCTATCAGCAGTTCATCACCCGATTCATCAGCCCGAACCAATCCCCTCCCCCTCCCGCCGTCACGGAATCCCCGGCCGTTACACCCGACAGCCTCACCGATTCCAGCCGCACCATCACGGTATCGGGGATCGACGATTCGACTGCTGTAACAGCCCAATCCGCCATGATCGGCGACACGACCTCCGCCATCCGCTACGATTCTCTGGAAAACAAGGATATTAAACTGATTTTTTCCAGCCGTGGCGGGGTCATCCATCGACTCTATCTCAAAAAGTATTTCAGCAATGCTGATCCTAAAAACAGGCCTCCGGTCCAACTCATTCCACCCACCTCACTCCGGGTACTCAACCATATTCTTTTTATCCGCAATCACCAAGTCGATCTCAGTCAGGTCAATTTCCAAATGCAACCGGAAGAAAACGGGATATCGGCGGTTGGAGTTGTAACCCTACCGGACAGTACCCTCATTCAGATCCGGAAACACTACTCATTCAATTCCAAGGCTTATACCCTGGATTATCACTATCAGATTCAGTCTTCGCTGGGACTGGACAAACACCTTGTGGAATGGGATGGGCCTCTAAATTCGACCGAAAGCAATCTGGAAGGCGATCTAAACCATTTTAAGGTTTATGCCCGAATGGGAGATATCGTATCGGAAGAAAACGCAGCCGATGATAAGGAATTAAAACTGATCGAGCGTTCAGGTCAGACCCATTGGGTTGGATTGAAGAATAAATATTTCCTGGCGGCCATGATCAGTCCTCAAAACGCGGACGGCATCATTCTGAAGGGACAAAAAACCTCGGATCAGAGCAAGTATCTTTATTCGGCCCTGGTATTCAGGGATTCCGCTGCCATCTCCAACACCCTTCAGATCTACATCGGACCGATCGATTATCAGATCCTGAAATCCCATCGTAATATGCTGGAAAAAACCGTCGATATGGGAAATATTGTCATCAAACCCTTCAGCTACGGTATTACCTACCTGATCATTCTCCTGAACCGTTTTATTTACGACTGGGGAATCCTGATCATTGTCTTTTCTTTGGTCATTAAACTGATCACCTACCCTTTGACATTTAAATCCTATATGGCATCCAAGCGGATGGCGGAACTTCAGCCCAAAATGAACGCCATTCGGGAACAGTATGGAAATGATCCCCAGAAAATGAATAAAGCGACCATGGAGCTGTATAAAAAAGAGAAAATCAACCCGATGGGCGGATGTCTGCCGATGCTGCTTCAATTACCGATATTCTTCGGATTGTACCGGGTGTTCGATTCTACTATTATGCTGCGGGATCAGGATTTTCTATGGATTAGAAATCTGGCCGACAAAGATTCAACCATGATCCTGCCGATCCTGATGACGGTCTTGACCGTATTCCAAAATATGCTGACCATCAAGGATCCCAAACAGAAATTCATGGTTTACCTGATGCCGGTGGTGATGTTCTTCATTTTCAAAAATCTTTCTTCCGGGCTGGTGTTATACTGGACCTGTTTTACCCTTTTTACGATCATCCAGCAGGAGTATATCAACCGGTTTTATCATCCCGCCAAGCCGGTCGAAGGAGGAGCAACAGCGACGACACCGACGGCTCCTCGGCCCCGTATCAAATCACCCAAGAAATAATAACAGACCGGATGATGTATGAACCCCATCCTCATCCAGGACGATATAGCGGCTATCGCGACCCCGCCGGGTACCGGGGGGGTTGCGGTAATCCGAATCTCAGGCCGGCATCTCAAAGATAAACTCGCCCCGATCATTCACCCTAAAGCCCGTTTTATCGGGCAAGCCCCCAATACCATCCATTATTACAGTATCATGGATCATCAACAGATCCGGGATATGGTCCTGATCAGTTATTTCCACCCTCCCCATTCCTTTACCGGTGAAGAAGTCGTCGAGATCAACACGCATGGCGGGCAATACTTGACGCACCAGATCCTGGCGCTGGTCTTGTCCTGTGGGATTCGATCGGCTCAAAACGGTGAATTCACCAAGCGTGCCTTTCTGAACGGCAAACTGGATTTGACCCAGGCTGAAGCCATCCAATCCCTGATCCAAGCCCAATCCGACGCGGAATTGCATTCCGGAATCCTTCAGCTTTCCGGGCATTGGCATCACAAAATCCAGGACTTGAAAACAGAAATCATCCATGACCTTCAACTGGTCAATCTGGATATCGATTTTGTCGAGCATATCCAGACCGATCCGGATTATCCGGCGATCCGCCGGCGCATCAACCGCATTGAAAATGAAATCAAGAATCTGATCCGGAGCAAGAAAAATTATGACCGACTCCGCCACATTCCTAAATTAACGGTAATCGGCCAACCCAATGTCGGCAAATCCAGCCTGATCAACCGCCTGATCGGTAAGGACGAGATCATTGTCCATCATACCGAGGGAACGACCCGGGATATCATTGAAAAGGATCTGGTCCTCCGGGATTGCGTTTTCAAACTGGTCGATACGGCCGGGCTCAGGCAAACCGATAATGAAATCGAACAGATCGGGATCCGCAAAACCCATCATCAGATTAAGAAATCCGATCTGGTATTGTATGTTCTGGATGCGTCCCGGCCGGAGCTGTTTGAGTGCGACCGGTCACTGGTTCAGCAACTTGGGATAAAACCGGTTTATGTCCTGAATAAAATCGATCAAAAACGGACCAGTGAACCAACGGATTTTGATCCCCTGATCGAGGTATCCGCCGCTACCGGCCGGAATCTCATCCAACTTAAACAACGACTACTGGATGAAACTGTTCCGGCCGCAACCTCCCGACAAGCGGATACCATCTATAT